>JBJTVN010000304.1:0-4512 GCA_046081225.1 Alphaproteobacteria bacterium | reverse complement strand
TGAGCCCTGCCGAAAATCGCACCATCCCCCCCCTGCAATACGAGCGTGTTCTGGCCGCCAAGGCACGATTTCCTGATGCGCAAATCATGATCAATGGGGGCCTGTCAACATTTGACAACCCGTGGAAAGACACCTTGGATGGGGTCATGTTGGGACGGGCGGTGTGGGATCATCCAGAGATTCTGTTGACGGTAGATCCCCTAGTGACGGGAGAGGCATCCCCCGTAGACCTTTCGCATATCGTGAATCGCTATGTTGCCTTTTGCCAAGAGGCGGGGGCGCGTCCGTCATTATTTTTGCCCCCCCTGATGGGGCTGGGGCGGGGCAGGGCAGGGGCGCGGGCGTGGCGGCAATCCCTGACCGACATCATCGCCCAGTGGACAGGGCAGGAGGAGGGGGCCATGGGGAAAGACAATCCCTTGTTGTTCCACAGCATGCTGCAGCAAGGTTTTATAGGACGCGCGGGGAATCTCAATGGCCCCAAATTGACGCAAATGGTCGTTTAAAAATTGGGTGTCCAGCAGGGCAAAGCCCCCCTGATTCAGGCGATGCACCAAATCCACAAAGGCCACCTTGCTGGCGTTGGGGATGCGGCTGAACATGCTTTCGCCAAAAAAGACCGCCCCGATGTGCAGGCCATAAAGGCCCCCCACCAGCTGGCCCTCCTGCCAGACCTCGACACTGTGGGCGTGGCCCAGATCATGCAAATCACAAAATAAACTATAAATTTCACGATTGATCCACGTTTCTGGGCGTTTTTCCGTGGCCGCCGCGCACCCCTGCATCACATCCGCAAAGGCCGTATCCACCCGAATATCCCATGGTTTTTTCAGGACTTTTTTCAGGCTGCGGGATATATGTAGCGCCCGCAGGGGCATGATGCCCAGCATGTCGGGGTCCACCCAGACCAGCTCTTCATCCTCTGCCCCCTCCGCCATGGGAAACAGACCAAGACGATAGGCCTTAAGCAGGATTTTTGGGGTGAGGGCGGGGGGCATGGGGCAAAAACAGGTGGTAGGTTAAAATTTTGAAGACGAAAACTCTTCCGGCCAATGACGAGCCGTGTGAAAAACACGAATAATCTCCAAATGTTCCTGATGGACCCGATAGGGAATGATAAAAGGAGTTTTGGGGATCACCCATTCACGCGTTCCCGCGACACGTCCAATGCGACCGGAAAAAGGGTATTCTGCCAAGTGTTCAATATGTTGCATCACATCCCGATGGACGCGTCGAGCGGCTTGGGGGCTTCGTTCCAGCAAATAATCAAGAGCGGATTCGATATCGTCCAGCGCTTGGGGTGACCAGATTATGGGCCATTTCATCAACTGTCGGTTCCGACTTTGTCAGATAGCCGTTTTTGCACGGCGGTGTGGGGAATGCCGTGGCCTTGGTTTAGGGAGGAAAGCCCCTCCTCTATGGCCTGAACGTGCCAAGCATGGTGCTGCGTATAATCCTGCAAAGCCTGCTCAATCACCCAAGAACGCGACTGATCCAACGTAGCCGCCAAAGCATCCAGGGCCAACTGCACTTGGTGATCCAAGTGTACGGTCAAAACGGTTTTTGACATAAATGAGGGGCTCCTTACTCTTCGCAAGTTTATCTTTTTTTAGGGAAAAAAGCAATGGTTTTGGTTGAATGGGATTCCTTCTGAGCCAGTCGCGTTGATCAAACCCCACCCCCAACCATAACTTCCCCCAGCGTGGCTGCCCTCTCCTCCACCATTTGCGCAATGTGTTCCACGATATCCTGGTCTTTCAAACGGTGGTTTTGCAGGCCCCCGACATAAATCATATGGGTGTTGTTGCCCCCGCCGGTTAGGCCGATGTCCGTCATCATGGCCTCGCCTGGGCCGTTCACGACACAGCCGATGAGAGAGACCGTCATGGGGGTGGTGATGTGGGCGATGCGTTCCTCCAGCGCGGCCACGGTTTTGATCACATCAAACTGCTGGCGGGCGCAGGACGGACAGGAAATGATCTGCACCCCACGGGCCCGCAGGCCAAGGGATTTCAGGATTTCATAGCCCACGCGAATTTCCTCAACGGGGTCCGCCGACAAAGAGACCCTGAGGGTATCCCCAATCCCCTCCATCAGCAGCATCCCCATCCCGACGGAGGATTTGACGGTGCCCGTGCGCAGGCCGCCGGCCTCTGTAATGCCCAGATGCAGGGGATAATCACAGGCCATCGCTAACGCCTTGTACGCCGCCACGGCCAAAAAGACATTAGAGGCTTTAACGCTGATTTTAAAATTAAAAAAATCATGGTCCTCTAAAATTTGGGCATGATGCATGGCACTTTCCACCATAGCATCAGCGGTGGGTTCGCCGTATTTATCCAGAAGGTGTTTTTCCAACGATCCCGCATTCACCCCAATGCGAATAGCGCAATCGTGATCCTTGGCGGCCTGAATGACCTCGCGCACGCGGTCTTTGGATCCGATGTTGCCTGGGTTGATGCGCAGGCATTTTGCGCCGGCTTCTGCAGATTCCAAGGCGCGTTTGTAGTGAAAATGAATATCCGCCACAATGGGAACACGGCAGTGGGGGATGATGGCTTTCAGGGCCGCGCTGGAGTCTTCATCGGGCACCGAAATGCGGATGATGTCTGCCCCTGCGTCCTCTAGGGCCCTGATCTGATTCAATGTGCCTTGAACATCGGTGGTTAGGGTGTTGGTCATGGATTGAACCGCAATGGGGGCATCCCCACCGATCAGAACATTGCCCACCCTGATTTGGCGACATGGACGGCGGGGAATCGTGACATGATAGGACATAAAGGGACCTAAGACGGCTGTTCCACAATCAGCATGACTTTTTTGTATCCGGCGGCCTTGATATCCCCCATCAATACCATCACATCGCCGTAGGGAATGGTTTTATCCGCGCGAACATAAACCTCTTCGCTGGAGGCCTGCACAATGGCCGACAGGCGGGCGATAAGCTCTTCCCGCGGGGTTTCCCGTTTTTGCAGGAAGATGGTTCCATCTTTGTTCAGGGTAATCACCACAGGCTCTTTGTCCATGTTCAGATTATCCGCCTGCGTTTGGGGCAAATCCACCGGCACACCAGAGACCAACATAGGGGCCGCCACCATGAAAATAATCAGCAGCACCAACATCACATCCACCAAAGGGGTGACGTTCATTTCCGAAATGGGATCATTTTCCGTGAATTTGTGGCCAGCCATGGGTTATTGGGCCCCCCGTTGGATGTTCAGCAGGATATCTTCCATGAACAATTCAATGCGCCGCGCATAGCGGTTAATGTCCGTGGAAAATTTATTATACCCAAAGGATGCGGGGATGGCCGCGAACAAACCCAAGGCCGTGACAAACAGGGCCTCGGCAATCCCCGGCGCCACCACGGCCAAGGAGGTGTTTTGGGTAACGGCAATGGCACTAAAGCTGTTCATAATGCCCCATACGGTGCCCAAAAGGCCAATAAACGGGGATGTTGACCCCACAGAGGCCAAAAACACCAGATGCCGGCGGTAAACCTCCATGTCCCGTCCCATGACCCCAGACATGGCGCGGTCCACACGGGAAAGCAGGGCGGGTGTTTCGTCTTTGGTCCACTGGGTGGGCAGTTCATGCTGGGCGGTTAAAAAAACGCGTCCTGCACTGTGTTCCACGGCGTGGGTGCCATGGGGGATGGCGTGCTGGATGTCTTTTTGGGCCCAGATATAATCCTCGAAGGTTTTGGATGCGTTGACGACTTTGCGCAGAGTCCACCATTTATGAATCATGATGGTCCAAGATACGATGGACATGGCCAACAGCAGCAGAACAATCCCCCAGATCACAATATCCGCACTGTCCAGAAAGTGGAGTAGAGAACCACTTTTTTCTGGCGAGGCCACCTGTTCCGCCGTAACCGCAACGTTTTCCATCATGTTTTTATACCTCAGGTTCTTGTAAAGATGCCAAGGATGCATAAAGCGGTGCATCCATAGCCTTAGGTTTACCCTCTTTTGATAAACACGCAAGGTGTATCCTGAGCGAGACCAAAAGATTTTCTTGGCGCAAGATATCCTGCTGTAAATGAATCCGCACATGACTCAGGTGCAGGCGCGTGGTTTGGATGGATAAAACGTCCCCCAAAATCGCTGGCCGGTGGTATTTGACCGTCATATCGGTAACGGCAAAAACAAAACCCCTCAGCCATAACGCTTGATTGGACAGGCCCAGAGAGAGCAGCAGGTCGGCGCGGGCCCGTTCCGCCAGTTCCAAGTATTTTGTATGATAAACCACCCCCCCAGCATCGGTATCGCAAAAGGCAATGGTGGGGCAAATGTAAAAGCAAGTTGATAATGTCCTCTTGAGCAAATTAAGAATGTCCGCTTTAGGTTTTTGTTTTTTTATAAAGCAGGAGCTTAGAGATGGTTATTTTTGGGTTACGAGAGATGGATCGTTGGTCTGTATTAGAGCGGGTTCGCTTTGGTGATTTGACGCAGTTTGAGGGTGCAGAGCATTTGGGTTTGTCGGTGCGTCAGGTGCGTCGTTTGTTGG
>JBJTVN010000303.1:0-2122 GCA_046081225.1 Alphaproteobacteria bacterium | reverse complement strand
GAATTGCCTATTAACAAACCTTGAAACAGATGTGGCAACATCGGCAATACCACGAAAAAAACCTTTGATTGGGTCCCTCAAATCGACAAAGGTTGTATTCTGATCTTCTGTTCCCGCAACAAGAGAGTTAGCATCCCCCAGCGCCTTCTGAAAAAGTGTCTTATTGTCACCAGCCATAAAAAAATCCCCCAAAAAATACCCTGAATGATTGAAATGAACAATAAACGATACTTTATCAGGTTTGATGAAAAATACAAAGCAAAATGCACGCAAAAAAACGGCGGTCCCCCCGCACTGCGATGGGACATTCTGTCCTCTGTCCTCCTTCCTCTGTCCCCTGTCTCCCGCCCTACGACGAGGCGGCCATGGGCATGGGCTCGGGGGTGGAGGCGTCCAGCAGGACTTGGTTGTCCCGCAGCCATTCGGCCAGATCGGGGGCGTGTTTGCGATAGGCCTGCACGTCCAGCAATTCTTGGCGCAGGGTGACTTCGCGGGCGTCCAGACGGCTGCCGTTCAGGCCAAAGGTCACGATGATCAAAACCACCGCCATGGGCAGAGCGTCTTCGCCAAAGCATCCCTTGCGTATCGCCTGAAAGACGTATTGGGCGGCCAGATCGGCCAGATCACCGCTTTTCACCGTGGATTCCCGCCAGGCAAGATTCAAAACGGAATCCAAAACGGATTTCAGGGTGGTGGTGTCCTGGGGCAGACTACGCCCTTGGCTTTCTAAAAAGCGTCCGTACAGACGCAACATCAGGGATGCATCGAGTTTTTCAAAAGACATCATGGCCTCCTTTGGGGTTTAGGCGTTTGCGGATAAAAGTGTGGGATAGCGGCGCACCGCGGCATCGTACAAACCCACATACATTTGCCATGGGCCGTTGGATCCGTAGACTTCGATGTGGTCCCCCACGATTTTGACAATCAGTTCATCCCCCAAATCCCATCCCATCTGGTGGGCCATGGCGCGGGTCAGGGTCATGGCGTTGGTGTTGCCTTGGCGACTGAGTTTTGTTTTATGTTCCATTTGTGTTTTCCCGTATTGGCGTTAGGATGACTGTGGTTTTTTCAAAAGCGAGGCCCCGTTATGATCGACCCCTTGGTCAGACATATCAAACCCTATTCTGATGAACAACAGGTTAATGGACGATGCCTGTGGGTGTGGATTGTGTTGTTTGTGATAAGTTTGCTGTTTGTGGATTCGGCGGCGTTGTCCCAAATGGCCGCGCTGCGGGGGCAGGATGTGTATCACAACACCATCCACCCCCTGATGGAGGGCATCACCACATTGGGCATGGCCCGTTTGTATCTGGTGCCCTGTTGTGTGTTGACGCTGGTTGTGTTGTGGAAAGAGCGCCGCCACCCCCTGTCCGTGCTTTTGCGGCCCCTGCCGGCGTTGCCGTTTTTTATGCAGGTCTTGCTGGTGCTGCCCGTGATGCTGTTTCTGGCCAAAATGGCCAAAATCCTGATTGGTCATGCGCGGCCCAAAACCCTGTTGGACATGCCCAGCGTCCCCCCGTTTTGGGAGCAATATCATGGGTTAATGACACAGGATGCCTTTCATGGCCTACCGTCGGGGCATACCACCACGGCGGTGACCTTGGCCATTCTGGCGGCGCGGTTTTATCCGCGGCTGGCCCTGCCGGTGTACGGCGCAGCGGGGGCGGTGATGATCTCCCGCGTCTTCCTGCTGGAACACGAAGTCAGCGACGTGGTGGGCACGGTGGTGTTCGTCATGATCCTGCTGCCCCTGATCACCCGCATTTGGGACCGACTCCGCGGTCTTGTTGTGGTGAAGCGGGGGGGGTGATTTTTTTTGGGGATGTGATGGATGTTACAGAAAAGGGAGACTGATTGTGTGAAAATCCAAATTGTTGGATGATCTTATTTTAAAGGGTTGTGGTTATGAGTTATGTTAAAAGTGTCATTTCTCAGGAAGCTTTAGACAGATTTAATGAAATGTCCCCACAGGAACAAGAAAGTATACCCCTATCGACTGAACTCTAGCTTTATAGGTTTGGATGTGTTATCAGGTGTGTATGAATAAGAATAAGATTCTGGATTTAACAGAGCGCAGCGTCCTGATCAAACGGCACAGGACGGAGCGGGATGGTCGTGTTCG
>JBJTVN010000302.1:0-5664 GCA_046081225.1 Alphaproteobacteria bacterium | reverse complement strand
GTCCATGTTCCCATCATCTCTGCGTCAAAAGAACCCCCACCATACAAAACCCAAGGGCGGGGGGCAAGCGGAAGACGGAAGACGGAGGGCGGAGGACAGAAGACAGAAGATTTTTTCCGTCTTCTGTCCTCCGTCCTCCGATTTCCGCCATGGGGCCAGCGTCTTATGGTTTTAAACCCTGAGGCCGCCCCATGTTGGATGACCCCCCGTAAATGGGGGCGCGAAAAATCTGATCCCACGCCACGGGAATCTGAATGCCGATGATATAGGGCTCTGGCCGAAACGACGTTAAAACATGGCGAATGTCCAAACGATTCCAAAAGGGGGTGCCGTCTTTTTTGTAATTCAAAATATCAATCCGCAAATTCACATGGGTTTTGATGGCATGACGAATGATGGACACGGTGTCCCTGTTGGTCTTTTCCCCCTGAAGAAAGCGGCAGTTTCTGCCAAGAACCTCCTCTAGTGTGTATCCCGTATGATCCAGAAACAGGGGGTTGGCATACACCAGGGGATAATCCGGCAACAACGGATCCCCCACAACAAAAGCATGAAAGGGCTTGGTGTAGGGCAAAAGTTCACGAAGAATGGCATCATCCAAGATAGGAAGCATAAAAAAGCTCGCCATCAAAACAAACTATAATTTTATCCTTATTCTATCACTTTCTGGGGCGAAACACAAAAGGAAATGATCAAACACCTTACCACCCCCTCACACACAAAGCATTATACCCCAAAACCATCGGGGTGTGATGGGGCGCATTTGCAACACGTCCCAAACACCTCCACCACAAAGGCACGGGGCTAGAGGATACCAAAACCCACAGCAATGCATCAGGCGGCTTGGCTCTCTCTGCGCCAAACAGGGAAAGGATCCGGCAATTTTGACCATTGTGTTATATTAAGGGTTTTTGCCTGATCATCCCCCACCAGACAGGCATCCAGTTCGCGGCGAATCCATGCTTGGTCGTAATCAATACCGATGAACACCAACTCTTGACGGCGATCCGCATAGACAGGATGCCAGTTTTTTTTCAAATGTTTGTGCCATTCCTTGTCTTGTGGCCACCGTTCTTTGGGTATATTTGTCCACCAAATGCCCATGGCTTCTGTTTGCACCACAGCACCCGCCTGATGAAGATCCCCCACCCATTCAGGGCGGCTCGCCAACCAGAAAAATCCCTTGGCACGAAGGATCCCCGGCCATGGTTTTTGGGTAAAGGCATGAAACTTGGCGGGATGAAAGGGGCGACGCGCCCGATAAACAAAGCTTTTGATACCGTATTCTTCTGTTTCTGGTTTGTGGTCCCTAAAGCTATAAAGTTCTTGTGACCACAGGGGATAGGTTTCGGCCTCCCCTTCTTTGAACAGCCCCGTGTTTAAAATGGCCGACAGGGGAATGTTCCCGCGCTCCGCTTCGATAATGCGGGCAACGGGGTTAAGGGCTTTGATGACCTTATACACTATGGCTTTTGTATCAGCGTTTACCAAATCGGTTTTATTGAGGACAATCACATTGGCAAACTCAATTTGTTCCACCAGCAGGTTCACCAGCGGGCGGTTATCATCGTCTCCCAGCGATTCCCCGCGATCTTTCAGGAAATCCTGACTGGAATAGTCTTTGAGCAGGCTGGCGGCATCCACCACCGTCACCATGGTATCCAGCCGCGCCACATCCGACAGGCTGTTGTCGTCTTCATCCCGAAAACTGAACGTGGCCGCCACAGGCATAGGCTCTGAAATGCCGGTGGATTCTATCACCAAATAATCATATTGGCCTGATTCTGCCAGGGCCCGAACTTCTTGCAGCAAATCCTCTCGCAAGGTGCAGCAAATGCAACCATTGGACATTTCCACCAGATTTTCTTGTGTATGGGAAACCCCCGTGTGATCCCCTGCCACCAATGCGGCATCAATATTCACCTCGCTCATATCATTCACAATCACCGCGACCTTACGCCCTTCGCGGTTATTCAAGATATGATTCAGCAACGTGGTTTTTCCGGCACCCAAAAAACCAGAAAGAACAGTAACGGCAAGCAACTTTGGATTTGATATCAATGACATGGCTTGACCTTTTTGATAGACTAAGGATACTATTGTGTTATGTTATAATATAACGCAATAGCCTGTCAACGCAAACAAAGCCAAGCAAACAAAACACAAGATCCCCACCATCACCCTTTGGATTTTAAACACCGATGACACGTCCCAAACACCTCCACCACAAAGGCGCGGGGGTGAAAGCCCAAAGCCTTTGCCTGCGCAGGGATCAGGGCGGAAAGTTCAGCATCGCAAAACTCTTTGGCATCCCCGCACGCGTCACAGATTAACAGCTGGCATGCCTTGTGTGTGCCTGGGTGATGACAGGGCACGAATGCATTCAGGGCATGAATTTTATGCACGAGGCCTTGGGCCTCCAGAAACTCAATGGTGCGGTACACGGTGGGGGGGGTGGGGGATCCGATGCCCTTTTGCCGCAGCACCTCAATCATATCATAGGCCTTGGTGGGGGCGCGGTGTTCCCACAGATGTTCGAGCAACACCTGACGAATGGGGGTCATATCCAAAGCATGATGATGACAATAGGCCGTGATGGTTTTAGGAATCATCGTTCTATCTCCGATGCAACAAAGGATGTTGGGGTGGGGCCACATCCCGATCCTGTGGCCAATTCGCCAGAACAAACACACTGGCCACCATCAGAATCAGCAAGCCCACACCCACACCCAGCAGAGCATGAATCACGCGCAACAGCGTTTCAGAGGCACCAAACAGCGTCAATAAGCCTTTTTTCGATTGCACGGCCAAAACCGCCAGTGTGGCGGTGGTGATGAATGTCCCAACACCCATGGCCAGTGTGGCCAAAACCCCTGCCCACACCGCCCCCAACATACAGGCAAACACCAACAGGATAATGGCCCCCGTGCAGGGGCGAATCCCGATGGACAGAATCATCAAAACCAGAGAACGCTTGTCACTGGCGGCGGCCACCGACGAGGGATCCATGCCGTGGTTGCAACCTTCATGGTGGTGGGGTTCACTTTTCAGGTGCCATGCTTCGCGCAGGCCGCGCAGCAGTAAGGCCAACCCGACCAGCGCCATAAATCCATAACCAGCCACCTCTAGCCATGCTGCCGCTTTTTCGGTTTCCTGACGCGCCATCCCTAGAATCTGGTAAAGACCCACCACCAACACAATGGCCGTGATGGCTTGCAGCAGGGAAGAGAGGGCGGAAACCATAATGCCCCGCCTGAGATTATGCCGCCCCGCCAACAAATACCCCGTGACAATGACCTTTCCATGGCCCGGCCCCACGGCATGGAAAATGCCATACAAAAACCCCACACTGACAAGAGAAAGGGTAGCCCCCAGCGCATGGGTTGCCGCCACGACGCGTAAATCCTTGCCTAGGGTTTCATGAAACAGCTTTTGCTGCGCCTGTATCCACAGCAACAGGGTGCCGCCGCTTTCTTTCCAGACATCCGCAACCATCATGGACACCACCGCCAAACAGACCCCCAAGATCACCAGACCCCCCCGTATCAGGGAGCGGGCCTTCCCGCTTTGGGGGGGCAAAGGCGCATGCCCCCCCCCATGATGGTGATGTGTGCACCCTGTATGATCGTGGGCGTGATGATGGGGGTGGTCATGTATCATTGTGTTTGCTCATGCTTTGCAGGTAACCCGAACACGCTCGGCAAAAAAACGCCCCAGATCATCCGGCGCTTTGGCATTTTTATCCAGCGCCCCCGCCATGGCAATAATGGCAAGGTCGGGTTTGGGACGCTCTAGGGTTGCGTGACAGGATGAGGCGCTACGAAGGGTCACGCCGTCTTTGTCCACGTGTTTCATATCAATATAATAACTGGGATCGTAAATCCGATAACTGACGGCCTGTTTTTGGGGATGAACAGGGTTTTCTAAAATCAAGGTGAAAGAAAGACGAATCCGATTGTCCCTGATATCCGAGGCCACATCCCGATACCCCGAAAACGTCAAACGGGTTGCGTCTGCATCCATAAACATAAAATAACCAAACGGTTTCAGGTTGTCCAAGTTCTGCTGACCCAGTTCCAATAGTTTTTTTGGATCGAGGGTCTTTTTCTGGCCAGCCCCAAAATCCTGCAGGGCAAATTCGGTGTAAAATTCATCAAACAGCCACGTCTGGCGCAGACCTGTGATCTGGCCCTGTGCATCAAACAGAATGGTGGATTGCACATCAATCCACGCATGGGGATGGGCGTGCGCGGGCGTGGGGCTCAGGCACAACACCAAAAGGCCCCCACCTCCCATCACAAGAAAAAACGATACTGTACGCAAAATTGTTCTGGCCAAGGCTGTCATAGTGTTATAATGTAACATAGCATGTTCTTCTGAAGCAAGCCCAAACCCATGAGCCATTTTTCCCCCAGACCCACATTTTTATCACACGCGGCGGGGGTGCGTCTGCTTTTTGTTGGGGTGGTGCTGCTCGGGGTATGGGGCATCATGGGGGTGGTGTTGTCATGAGTGTGGTTTTGCACAACCTGACCCTGGGGTATGATAGACACCCCGCCGTGCATCATGTGTGCGGCACGTTCAGGGACAACAGTTTAACGGCCATCATTGGTCCCAACGGCGGTGGGAAAAGCACCTTACTAAAGGCCATCATGGGATTGTTAAAACCCCTGTCGGGCCATATCCAAAAAACAGGTTCCTGTTCTGTGGCCTATCTGCCCCAAGTGACGGAGATCGACCGCGGTTTTCCCATATCGGTGTTTGATACGGTGATTTTGGGATTTTGGCCAGTGTGCGGCCTGTGGGGCGGTATCACCAAGGTCCAGCGCCACGAAGCTCTGCAGGCCCTCGAGGCTGTGGGGATGGAATCCTTTGCGGGGCGCCCTGTGTCGGCGTTGTCCTCTGGTCAATTTCAACGGGTGCTCTTTGCCCGTCTGATGGTACAAAAGGCTGATGTGGTTTTGCTGGATGAACCCTTTGCCGCCATTGATGGTCGCACCACGGTCGACCTTATGCAGGTTTTGATCAAATGGCACCAACAGGGAAAAACGGTGATTTCGGTTGTCCATGATCTGCCGCAGGTGCAGGCCTTTTTTCCTGAGGCTCTGCTGCTGGCGCGGGAGTGCATTGCTTGGGGGCCCACCCCCACCGTGATGACCGAAGACAACCTGCGCAAGGCTGATGGACTGGCGCGGCAATGGCACGACCATGGGGAGGTCTGCGCGGCATGAGCCTATACACCGCTTTGATTGCACCCTTTGCGGAATATGGTTTTATGACCAAGGCTTTGCTGGGTTGTGTGCTGCTGAGCCTGAGCAGTGCCCCGCTGGGTGTTTTGTTGATGTTGCGGCAAATGAGCCTGATGGGCGATGCCATGGCCCATGCCGTTTTGCCTGGGGTGGCGGTGGGGTTTTTGCTGGGGGGCGCATCATTACCCATCATGGGCTTTGGGGGATTTGCGGCGGGTGTTGTGGTGGCGGTTTTGGTGGGACTGGCCACCCGAAGCACCATGATCAAAGAGGATGCCCATCTGGCGGCCTTTTATCTGATGGCCCTGAGTCTGGGGGTTTTGCTGATTTCGCTAAAGGGCAGCACGGTGGATTTGATGCACCTGTTGTTTGGCAGTGTGCTGGCGGTGGATGATGCCTCTTTGCGGTTGATGGG
>JBJTVN010000301.1:0-1532 GCA_046081225.1 Alphaproteobacteria bacterium | reverse complement strand
TAAATGAAACCAAACCGCCATCGACCGCATCCATCAGGTCATGACAGAAGACACCCCTAACGCCGCCCTAACCCCCCCGATTTTGGTGCAGTTGAGACGATAATCTCCGCTGTCAAAAAACACCCCCCTCAAAAAACAATTGTCCTCTGCAGGATTCCCCCCTATAGTCGCATGCAATTGTCCTTAATGATTGTTTAGGGGGGTCTTATGATCATCATTCGTGCTTTGGTTTTGGTTCTGGTTTTGGCTGCCTCCTCATGGGCGGCGCCGCAGGGGGCAGAAAAAGATCGCCCCATGATGTGTAAACCCCCGTTCGAGCGATCCATAGAGGCCCTGAAACCCACCCCCGATTTGGAAAAAAAACTACGCGCCCTTGATGAAAAACAGGGTGATGTGCTGCGGCAGGCCCGCGCCGATATGCGGGATAAAAAACGGGCCCTATATCAGGGTCTGGAAAAAACCGCCACCAAAGAGGATGACCTCAATACGTTATTTCAGAATTACAACACGGCCTCCGCTGCCCTGAACAAAGCCCGCTTTGATAGCGATGTGCAGGTGTGGCGTTTGTTGACCCCAAAGCAAAGACAAATCTGGTTTACTTACAGAAAATGCAGCCGTGACGGGATGATGACACCCCCAGCACGCCCCTCCATGCCCAAAGGGCCCATGATGGACCACACCATGTCACCCAAAGCCCCCCCAATGCCCATGGACGGTGATGCCCCCATGGACGAGCGTTGATCGCTGGCCCCAACATATCTTTAAAAGACTATGGCACAGCGCATCTTGGTGATCAAACACGGCGCCTTTGGGGATTTCGTCCAGGCCATGGGCGCCTTTGAATCCATCAGGTCCCATCATCCCCATGATGATATCACGTTGCTCTCCTCTGCCCCGTATCATAAAATTGCTGCCGATGTTCCGTGGTTCGATGCTGTGGTTCAGGATAAAAAACCAAAATTTTGGGATATAGGGGGCATCAAAGATCTTCGGTCGTGGTTTATGGATCAGCGTTTTGATCATGTCTATGATTTACAAAACAGCGATCGCACAGCGTTTTACTTTTGGATGCTGTGGCCCCATCGTCCCCATGCATGGTCGGGGGCCGTGGCAGGGTGCCGCTATCGCCACAATACCCCTCACCGCACAACCGTACACACCATTGAACGGTTGAATGAACAGTTGGCCTTGGCGGGTATCACCCATGTTTATCCCCCGAGGGTGGATTGGGCCGTGTTGGATGATGGGACGTACCCTCAGGAACCCTTTGCCCTGTTGGTGCCTGGGGGGTCAGCCCATCGTCCGGAAAAACGGTGGCCTGTGTCCCATTACATCGAGGTTGCCAAGGCTTTGGTAAACCATAACATCACACCCCTTTTGATCGGCACACAGATTGATGCGGACCTGAACCAAGCCATCAAAAACGCCGTGCCCGCCTGCATCGACATGACAGGCCAAACCCAGTTTCGGGATTTGGCCACACTGGGACGAAAGGCAACCTTTGCCATCGGCAATGATACGGGCCCCTTGCA
>JBJTVN010000300.1:0-1231 GCA_046081225.1 Alphaproteobacteria bacterium | reverse complement strand
TCCAGAAAAATAGACGCCCATAAACCCTCATGGACCCCTCACCCCTGAAAAATCCACAAAACCATCCCCTGTCGGCCTAAACAACAAGAAAAATACCCCTATCCCACCTCACGCATCGGGAATTTTGCAAGGGGCTCTTCTAATTGTTTTTTCAATGTGATTTATAAAATCTTCTTTTGTTTTCATTTCAGGAAATTCTTTTTGTTTTATGACATGCCTATCCCAAGCATGCCCCCTGCCAATTTTTTTTATGATGGATTTAAACTCATCTGCTGATTTATTGGTAAGGTTTTTCGACCCTGCCTCCTTAACCTGTGTTTCCATATTTTCAATGGCTTTTTGGGCAGATTGTTGTTCTTTTTCCAGGGCGGATCGTTTTTGGGCATCGCGAACACGTCCCATCAAATTCTGGCTAGAGCGCAACAAAGTACGGGCCGAACGGACAATCTGGACAACATGACCCAAGGCTTTGGGGATTTTCAGCCACCCCCCCAACGTTATGGACCCCAGCAACAGCCAAAAGTTTTCCAACAAAACAGACACTTGCTTATCCGCATCCGGATTCAGGTTTTCAGAGTGATCTGACAATGCCTCCGGCCAAACCGGCTCCGCCGTGCAGCGGCACCCGTACGCCTGCCCCGGATGGCCGTCCGACGGGGGCCGACTGTAGGGGAATTCTTGATCATCGTACTGGGCGTGGCTGGCGCGAACCCTGTCGTCATCTTGCGAACGCCAAATATAGGTTTCGCAGCCCACGGCTTGCTGGCGGTACAGGTCCAGGGCCCTTAAAAACCGCTGATCCAGACGCTGAAACTCGGCGGAAATCCGCTGTTCCACTTGGGGATCCATGGGCTTGCGGGGGTCAAAGGCCTTCACCAGAAAATGCCCACGCCCCGCCGCAAAGGCAAAGCCCACCGTCTTTTTCCGCCGCCGTTTGCCTTTTTTTGGGGGCTTTTTCATCACCTTAACGACCCGCGTCATGGTGCCATAAAACTGGCCGGCGTAGGTGGTGATCAAAAACCGCAGGTACGGTTCATCGTCCAGCCAGCCGCGGCCTGCCTCTTCGGGGCCATAACGGGCGGCGAGGGTGTTTAAAAAATTCTTTTTGTGACCCTCAGCCACCGCCTGCAAATGCCGCTCGGCAGTGCTGATGGCCATAACAAAACGCAAAACAACATTATCGGGTAGGGGCATAAATGTATCCTTTCAAAAAGAAATACTTATAAAAAAT
>JBJTVN010000299.1:0-6461 GCA_046081225.1 Alphaproteobacteria bacterium | reverse complement strand
ATTATGGACAAAGTGGCGGGGATTCGTCGTTTTGGATCCGCAGCACTGGATTTATGTTATGTGGCGGCGGGACGCTATGATGGGTATTTTGAAGATGACCTGAAATCTTGGGATATCGCTGCAGGCCTGCTGATGGTGACAGAGGCCGGCGGGCTGGTGACAGACTTCGGGGGAAAAGAGACCATGCTGACCTCGGGTGAGGTTGTGGCGGGCAACAGCACGGTCCACCCGTTCCTGAGAGAATCCATATCCGCCTAATCCACCACCCACCGCCCCAGCGTCGGTTTCAAACTGGTCAACAGTTCATAGGGTATGGTCCCTGCCCTGTGGGCGGCGGAAATGATCCCCCCCTGCTGAGGATGATAAAACACAACCGTGTCCGCCCCTGCCACAACAGCCTCAGGCACATCCGTGGCGTCCAATGTGGTTACATCCATGGACACACGCCCCACAACAGGCACATCAAAGCACGTGCCATTTTTGGTTTGTATCAAAGCCTGCCCCGTGTTGGAAAAAGACCGTAAATATCCATCCGCATACCCAAACCCCACGGTCATGATGCGGCTGGGACGGGGGGCGATATAACTGGCCCCGTAACCGACACTCTCGCCGGCGGCGATGGTGCGGACCTCCAAAACAGGGGCGTGAACCTGCACCACAGAGCGCAAATCCGGATGCACCACCCCCCCATAAAGGGCAATCCCGATGCGCACGTAATCGCCATGATACTCTGGCCCCAGCAGAACCCCATGACTGGCCCCTACGCTGGTGGTAACTTGGGAAAACAGGCGGGCGATATCCGCAAAACATTCTTTTTGCTGCCGATTCAGGGGATGATCAGGCAAATCCGCCGCCGCCAGATGGGTCATGATATGATGCAGGCGCGTGGGGTCCAAACGGGAGACCGCCTCCGCCAAAGCGGGGGATAAACCACACCGATGCATGCCCGTATCCCACTCCACAACGGCGGGCCCATGATCCCCAGAAAACCAAGACGACAACGCCTGCGGCGTTTTTAACACGGGTAGGATGGCGTGTTGTTTATAAACGGGGATTTCCTCTGGCACATAGCCATGAAACACCACAATGTCTGGGGTGGGGGCCCCATGGTCTTGCAACAGACGCCGCACCGCCACGCCCTCGTCCAGACTGGCCACATAAAAAAGACGGCATCCCGCCCCCGCCAACAAAGGCACCACCGGCACCAACCCCAAACCATAGGCATTGGCCTTCACCACCGCCCCGCACAGGGACACGGGGGCCAAGCGCTGCATGGTGCGATAATTGTGAATCAAGGATGCTGTGTCAACACACACACGGGGCAGCCGCATGATGAAATCCTTTATCCTAAGAGGCGCCCACCGTTTGCAACCGATCAAACAGTTTGATCGTATATTCCATCAACGTGGTCAGCATAAAGGGAAACAGAAACACCAACGCCGTAAACACCGACAAAATTTTGGGAATAAAGGACAATGTCATTTCCTGAATCTGGGTTAAAGCCTGAAACAGCGACACCACAAGGCCCACAATCAACGCCACCAGCAAAACCGGCAGCGACAGTTTAATGGTCACCCACAGGGCTTCACGCATGATTTCCGTCACTTCCGTCACAGTCATGATGGGTTTTCCTTTAAAACAAGGCTTTTGTGACAATGCAGGGGGTTAGGAAGCCGCCCTCGTCTGCTGGTTTTGCGCCTGACGCTGATGATACAAAGCCGCAAAATCAATGGGTTGAATAAACACAGGGGGAAAACCGCAATGCAATGTGGCATCCACCAAAATCTGACGCGTAAAGGGAAACAGATAACGGGGGGCCTCGATGAACAAAATGGGATGTTCTGGGTCGTTCAGGGCGGGGGAAAAATGAAAAACCCCTGCATACAGGGTATCCATGATGCAAATGGGCTGGGCGGCCTCGTCCATCATTTGTAGGGTCAGGCGCAGGGCCACCTCATGATGCTCTGTATCCAGGGCTTGGGTCAACACATCCCCCTGAATGGTGACTTGGGGCTGGGCTTTCAGGGCGCTGAACACATGGGGGGCCTTTGGATTTTCCACAGAAAAATCCTTAAGATACTGGGTTTTAATGGTCATTTGAAAAGAAGGAACGGTCACAAAGCCTCCAAAAACACAAAAGGGTGAAACGGCAAAGAGCCTATTTTGGAAGAAATAAAGCCAAAAGGGAATCTTTAATTTGTCCCAACCGAGATAAACCCCGATGAATCATCGGTCCCTGATCCAAAATATCCTGATAAAGGTGGTGATATTGGGCCACCGTGGAGTCCACCGTATAATCCTGCTGATAATGATGAAAGCCATTGGTCACAAGAGAAGAGCGCAACACATCATCCGTTAAAACCCGTCGAATGGCCTCAGCAAAGGCATCCACATCATCGATGGGCACCAACAGGGCATCCACCATATCTTGGGCCGTGGCACGGGGTCCGGCGGCCCGCGTGGCCACCAAGGGAACTTTGTGGGCCCAAGCCTCGATCATCACCAACCCAAAGGGCTCGTAGCGGGATGGCAAAACGCATACATCCGCCGTGGCATACAGGTCCGCCTGATCCTCGTGCCAACCCAAAAACCGCATACGATCAAAAACCCCTAGGGATCTTGCGAAATTTTCTAAGTCAGTTTTTTGTTCCCCATCACCTGCCAGCCAGAAATAGGCCTCGGGAATTTGGGTTAAAACCTGAATCACCGTGTCAAAGGCTTTATGCCAGTGTAAACGCCCCAGCCCCAGAATTACGGGGGCCTCTTGCGGGGTGTGATAGGCTGATTTGTGCAATGCCTTCCCCACCTTGGCTTCGGCGAAGGGGCGCACCTGATGAATCCGCTCTGCCGGCCACCCTTGGGCCACAATCGAGGACACAATGCCTTTGGTCAGGGCGCACAAATGGTCACAATAACGATAATCCTCCAGATGCAAAAACCCCCTTAGCCACCCCAAACGTATATAATCCCCCACCGGCATCATGCGGCTGGCCTGATACATCCAGCTTTGCACGATATCGGGGGCAAACGTTTTGGCCTCTTGCTTTAAAATATCACGGGTTTTGGCATCCAAAAATCCCTGAAAGGGGGCCTCTGTCACCGTCACCCCCGCAGACCTGAGGGTGGCCATGCGCTGGGGATGATGACGCATCACAACATGCTGGGTCAACCCACTCTGATGCAGGGCGCAGACCAGACGCACAAAATGACTCTCTTCCCCCCCAAAGGTCTCACCGCCGATTGCATGCATGATTTTCATGGGCTTCAACTTTTGATTGTTTTTAAAAGTCTCTGAACTTGGGGAATATGACCCAAAAACTCTGGATATGCGACACCATAATCCCCTGATTCTGAAAAACAAAATTCAACCTATGGTTGAATTTTTGGGGATTGCTTTGTTTTGTCTTTAAAAAATGATCAAACCGTTGCCCCCTAAACATAAACACACGTGCCTTCTTTGGCAAGACGAACATTCTGTCCGTGGGATGTTTCCAAACGCATCTCAAGATCCCTCAGATCCCCATCCACAGCATCGGGGCTATAATGAAACAGAAAAAAAGTTTTGATGTTGGCTTTATCTTTCAGACGCACCCCCTCTTGCCAGGTGGAATGTCCCCATCCGATATAGGGGGTAAAGTTGGTGTCACAAAACATGCTGTCATAAATCAAACAATCGCTGTTTTGGATAAAACGCACCAACCCCTCATCTGTTTTCCCCACCGTGTGCTCGGTATCGGTGATATAACACAGGGATCCCGTTTCCGTGGGGATACGGTACCCCGTGCTGCCCCCAGGGTGATTGAGGGGGTAAGTGGCGATGGTATGCTGCCCGATGTTCACCGCTTCCCCCGCCCCAAAAGGATGAAAATGCAGCGTGGCCCGAAACGTCTCTGTGGTCACAGGGGAAAATGGGGGGGTCAGCATTTTTTGCAAAACTCCATCCACCGTTTCCCCCAAAGCAGGACTGGCATAAATATGCACCGTATAACTCGGATCATAAAGCGGGGCAAAAAAAGGCAAACCCATAATATGATCCAAATGGGCATGGGATAACAAAAGGTGCAGGGTTTTGTGACGCTTCACCAAATCAGAACGCCCCATTTTCTGCAGCCCTGATCCCGCATCCAGAATCAGCAAATCCTCCCCCAGCTCTACACTGATGCACGAGGTATGCCCCCCATAGTCCATAAACGCCGGCTCTGGACAGGGAATGGACCCACGCACCCCCCAAAAGGTCACGCGGGCGCTCATGCCGCAATCTCCTTTAAAACCGCCTCGGTTGAACCATGCCCCCACAGACGGGGCCACTTTATGTCCCCAACATCGCTTTGTTTTTGTCTGCGACGAATGTCCGATGTGGCATCCGATGCATCCCCCACCCGCTGATCCATTCTGGCTTCGGCCACATCATCGGGGGCCTGCACCCAAAACCCGCGGAACACAATACCGGCATCTTTGAGCTGTTCAGCCAAGGCATCCCGCCCCTTGGCCTGCAAAAACGTGGCATCCAACACAACATCTTGCCCTGTTTGTGCCAGCCCCAGCGCCAAGGCCTGCAGGCGATCATACACAGCCTGACTTTTTTCCTGTGTATAGGCCGATGGGGGCAACGTGTCCGTTGCCACCACGCCGTGCATCTGTTTACGCAGATCATCACTGGATAACAAAACCGCCCCCGTTTTTTCAGCCAGGGCGCGGGCCAACGTTGTTTTTCCACTGCCCGCATAGCCCCCAAAAGCCGTCACAGTGGCCTTGTTCTTGGCCACCAAAGACAGGGCCAAATCCAAATAGGCCTTGGCATCCCGCAAAAACCCCTCTTTTGCCCCTGCATCCGTGATGCCTTGGGCAATGGCCAAGGACACATGGGACCGAATGGCGGCCCGAATGGCCATGAACACGGGCAGCAGCAACAACCCCTCATAATCCCCTGTTTTGGCCATATAGGTATGGCGCAGCCAGAATCCCTCTCGGGTTAGGCCCCTAAAGTGCACATCCATCAACAAAAACGCCAGATCATACACCGTATCAATCTGGGCAAAGGCATCATTAAACTCAATACAATCAAACAAAACCGGCTGATCATCGGCATCCAGATAGATGTTTTTTAAATACAAATCCCCGTGACATTGTTTGATACGATGGCTGGAACGCGCCTGCAGCAGGTCTTTGTGTTCATCCAGGGCCCTAAGACAGGCCTCTGTCAAGGCTTGTGTCTGAGGGCGGGGCAAAGCATTGGGATAGGCAGAAAAACACCCGTCATTCCCCTGCACCACCCCCACCATCATGGCGTATCCATCAAGACCCGAAAGGGGGGGCTCGTTGTTATGAAACGCCGCGATACGGGTGGCCAGATGGTCACATAACGCTTGGGAAAACGAAGATTGCTCTGATAACAAACGGCGATCATCAAAACGATTCATCACAATGGCATAATCCACAATGGGATTCACAGGATTGCTGGTAAAAAATAAATCCCCTTTGGCATCTTTGGCAATCATGCGGACCTCTCGGTACAGATGCGGGGCCGTGCGTTGGTTCAGGGTCATTTCCCGCAAACACAAAACGCGGCGTTTTTCTGGGGTGCTGTAATCCATATAGGGAAACAGCACGGGCTTTTTCACCTTAATCGCCGTTTGGCCCCCCACACCCACCCAAGCCCCGTGGGTTTCGTGAAGGACAACGGGCCCTTCTGTATCGTAATGACAGGGATTTTTCAAAAAAGCCCGCATGGTGTCTTCAGCGTTCATGGATGTGCCTATATCAAGGATTTATGGGTACAGTAAACGGGTTTCCCACGTCGTGCTGCGACATTTGTCATAAACCAAACGATGATGCAGACGGTGGGGCTGATCCTGCCAAAACTCCATGGTTTCAGGGATCAACAGGAATCCCCCCCAATGCTCTGGGCGGGGGACCTCTTGGTTGACAAAGGCGTCGGCAGCATCCGCAAAGCGGCGCTCTAGAATGGCGCGATCCGGTAATGTCTGGGACTGCAAAGACGCATGGGCCCCGATGCGGCTTTCTCTGGACCGTGTGGCAAAATAGGCATCCGATGCGCTGGCATCCCGTTTATGAACCATCCCTTCGATGCGCACCTGAACACGCAGGCTTTTCCAGTGAAAACACAAACTGGCAAAGGGCCGCTCTGTCAAATGGCGGGCCTTTGTGCTGGTGTAATTGGTAAAAAAAGCAAAACCGTTCTGATCCACCTGTTTCACCAGAATAATCCGGCTGCTGGGGCGGCCCCGTTCATCCACGGTGGACAGGGTGGCTGCGTTGGGATCGTTGATTTCTTCGGCCTCAGCTTTCTGATACCAACGTTGAAATACACCAAAGGGACATTCGGGATTCATCATGCTTATTCCTTGCGCTTTTGCTGCAAGAGTGTAGTGTGAACTTCCAAAAAAATCAAAAGGAACTTTTCCCCATTGTTGCCCTGGACCGAATAAGCCCTCCGGGCA
>JBJTVN010000298.1:0-2680 GCA_046081225.1 Alphaproteobacteria bacterium | reverse complement strand
CACCCCTATCGCAGGCAACTGGATTTGGAATCAGGGGGGCGAACCAAAATTTTGGAACGGGGCGATAACCTGTGCCAAGATGACGTGGATCATTATCTGTGCGTTATGGTGTTGATGTTGCAGTCCTTTAATGTGTCTGCCCACAGCAAAGATGCCCGTAAAGTATACAGCGATACGGGGCGTTACGCGTCTTTTTTTCCGCCCGTGGATGATTATCAGGCCAACAATGCCCTGATGAACGCCGTTTCCAACCTGATGGAGGCGGATATGCTGGAACGCAGCGTCATTCAGGGTGTTTCGGTGAAACAATCCTTGGGCAACGTGTTTCGCCTGTGTCGTCCCATCGTGATTATCGACGAAGAACACAAATCCAAATCCGAAAAAGCCATCGACAATATCAATGAATTTAACCCACGGTTTATTCTGGAATTTTCCGCCACCCCCCGTGAAAACAGCAATCGTCTGGTGGATATCGGCGGCCAAAGTTTGAAACAGGAACAAATGATCAAACTGCCCATCCATGTTCATGCGGATGATAAGGAAACATGGCAAACCACCCTGATGCTGGCCCATGATAAATTAACCCAGTTATCGACGGATGCCGATCAACTCCACGCCCGCGAGGGAACCTATATCCGCCCGATTATGGTGATTATTGCAGAATCCAAAAAATCAGGGGACGATTACGATCAGGTTGTTGAAATCAAAAACTATCTCATCAACCGCTGCCAAATCCAAGAGCGTCAAATCCGTATCAAGTTATCCGAAAACGATGAAATTAAAAACGAAGATTTGCTGGATAAGCTGTGTCCCGTTCAGTACATCATCACAAAAGATGCCCTGAGAGAGGGGTGGGATTGCCCCTTTGCCTATGTTCTGGCCATTTTAGCCCCTAAACATAGCCAAACAGCGTTGACCCAGTACACAGGGCGGGTTTTGCGGCAACCTTACGCACAATCGACATCGATTCAATCCCTGAACGAATGCTATATTTATTGTAGCCAGCAGGATGTGGGCCAAGCTATAGACAACATTAAAAGCGGTCTGGAAAACGAGGGTATGGGGGATTTATCGTCCCAGATTCAGGCTGATGATGTTGTCCCCGATAAACAAAAAGTGATCCAAAAACGACACCCTGATTTTCAAGATAAAATTTTTCTGCCCATCTTGTCATCCGTGGGGGCGGACGGCAAACCCCGTGTCTTTGATTATTATCGGGATATTTTATCCGATATTGAATGGCAGGATTACCATTGCGTTGATATTCCCATTTTGGCCGATCAATCCGTCATCGGGGTGAATGAACATCAAATCGATTATGTCCCAACGTTAGAGGGGGAATTGGAATGGCGGACCATCGGGCACAGAAAACGGACAGTTGAGCAGAGCAATGTTTTAAATCTATCCCTCTTAACCAGTCAATTAACTGATGTGATTTTCAATCCTTTTCAGGCCCAGCGGGTTTTGACAGAAGTAATCGCACAGGCCAGAACCATCACCCCCGATGAACGGGTGATTGCCAATGCCCAGTTGACCCTTGTCTCTAATATTATCAAGGACGCCAAAAAATGGTTGATTCAAAAGGCCGAACAGCTTTTTATCAAAAAGCTGGAAACCCGCCAAATCATGCTAAAACTCATGGCGTCCCCGTGGGATAAAAGAATCAATTGGGATATGGGGGAAACCCGTACCGTTTATCAGGCTATAAATGATAGCAACGCCCTTTATGATAAAAACCTGTTTCAGCCCCCGTTAAAAAGCCAGTACAATGAGCTTGAAAAATCCGTGGCAGGGTACATCAATGCCAGCGAGGCCGTAAAATGGTGGCATCGTTTGGGCACAAAGGGTACAGAGTATTATGTTCAGGGCTGGAAAAAAGAGAAAATCTATCCTGATTTTCTGATCCTGAAACAAAACGGCCAGTATTATTTTGTGGAAACCAAAGGCAATCACCTGAATAATCCCGACAGTGCCTATAAAGCCAAGGTGTTTAAACATCTTTCAACTTATGCTACGCAGCCTGTGGTTGGTGAGTTTTGTTTGCGTGCCGATCAACAAAAAGACATTTCTTTTGATTTAATCTATGAAGAAAACTGGAAAGAACGCTTGCCCCAACAGGGCGTATAAAAACCATTCTGGGGGCATATTTGGGGGCATGAAAGTTTTTTCTATTTTTATGTCGTTACGTGGGATGGGTGAAACACCCTCGCCTTTAGGCGAATCTTCAGCTATTATTGCGGCATGGATTATAGGAAAGGCAGCCACAGCTTATACGACTTTAAGTACCACTTGGTTTGGTGCACGAAGTACCGTTACCGCGTGTTAACGGGTAGAGTGGGAGAGCGTGCTCGGGAGCTGATACGAGAAATATGCGCTGCCAATTACGTGGACATTATTAGTGGCAGTATAAGTCCGGACCATGTGCATTTGCTGTGCTCAGTGCCACCTTCGTTATCAGTTTCAGATCTGATGAAATACATTAAGGGCAAGAGCAGTCGAAAATTACAAATGGAATTCCCAGAGCTCAAGAAGCGTTATTGGGGTCAACATTTTTGGGCTCTTGGTTATTTTGGTGTCTCGGTGGGCAATGTGAATCAGGAAGAGGTACAGCGTTACATCGAAGATCAAGAAGCGCACCATAAAAAAGACAATTTCAGCATTTCTCCCTATTAAGGGTCTC
>JBJTVN010000297.1:0-7683 GCA_046081225.1 Alphaproteobacteria bacterium | reverse complement strand
CTGGGATTCTACCACGCTACCACGAAGCCATTTTAAAAGATTCCATTCAAGGATCCCACCAGACCGTAACTTTGGATATTATGTGGGCCCACTTGAAACAAGGAAGCGGCCGCAGCGAAACCACTGTTTTCAAGGGAATATTTATTTTTCTAGGTATGAACAAGCGGTTTTTAGGGCAAACCATCGTGAAACGGGATCGGGGACTGATGAATTGGGCTATCAAAAAGCCCGAAGATCTAGAAAAAGTCACTTTGGAGGACCCCCGTTTTGAGGCGGATTTTGAGGTTTATGCATCCAACCAAATCGAGGCCCGTTATTTATTGACCCCCAGTTTTATGGAACGTCTGCAGGGCCTGTCGCATCTGTTTGGGGGGGCGGATATTCAGGCGAGCTTTTATAACCAAAACCTGTTGCTGATGATCCCCCTGAAAAAACGATATTTTTCCACAGGATCCATTTTCCAACCCGCAACGTTTACTGAGGAAATTCAAAGGATTTTAGAGGAAATGAACCTGATTTTCAAAATCATCGAAGAATTGAAATTGCATGAAAAAACGGGGGTTTAGGGACTCTGGGCAAAATCCCGCCCTTCGTAAACCCAGCGTCTGTGACCAATCCCCAGAATGTGCAGGGTTTGGGTGTCCTCCCCCATCCCCATAAACCAACAAAGATACACCGCCCCGCAGATTTCCTGTTGCCTGTTGCCCATGGCCTGATAGTTTGGGGATTGTTTTTCACGCTGCTTTGGGAGCTGTTTATGACCTTTTCGATGCCCGCCATCACAGCGCACAGCGATACCAACAAAATTTCCTCCAAAGAATACCATACCTTCCCAAGCTGCCTCGGATTTTCTAACTCACGAAAATAAATCAAAAATTCACACATCGGGCCACCTCTTCTCTTCTTGTTTTTTAAGAGTTTCGAAGAAGCGCCCTAGGCGGTGTCTAAATCGAAGTGCAACAGCCTTTGAGAGCGGCGGAAAAGGCCTCGTTTGGAGTTTTGTAGTCGAGGCATTTTCGTGGGGTATTGTTCATTTGTTCAGCGATTTGGTCAAGTTCTTCCTGCGCAAGGTCAGAAATATATGATTTTTTTGAAAAAAAGTGGCGCAGGCTGTCAAGTTCATTAATGATTTCGTGATGCAGTGCGTCAAAAGTAGGAGCTTGACAAGCTTTTTTTAGTGGCTTTTTTAGTGGGTGTAATAAATCAACGGATTTAGAAATTAATTAACATTCTGGATTTAAAAATAGTACTTTGAGTTGTCATATCAGAGTATCTAAATACTCTGGAAGAGACAACTCAAAAAATCACACAAATACAGAAAACTCAAGGGTTCCGCCGCCCCCATTTTTCCTCGACTTTGGCTTTAAATACGCTGAAGATTGAGGTGTGCGCCGACACCGAATCGCTGTTGCGGATTATTCAGTCAATACCATCGGGCCAAAAAAAACGTGCAGGGGCGGGGATGGACAATGCATAAAACGGCTTTGGGCCATGGGATGTGGCCTTCTTAATTTTTACCCACCCACAGTTTTTCTACGACGCCTTTCGGCGACGTCCCCCTGAGAGACTATTTGGCCTGCTAACGAAGAAGAGGCTCAGGATCAACACCATACAGGTCAAGGATGACTGTTTCCATCACCCCTGACCCCATCTTTTTCATATCCAACAAGGATTAAACGCCATGTTTTTTCTTTTTTGGATTGGCAGCAGCTTTTTTCTTAGCTTCATCCACATCGGTGGTACCTTTACCGGTGTTAAAATCAACGGTGGCTTTTTCAGGATAGGCGTTAATAGCCCCTGTCGAAGAATCGATACCATAACCAATCACTGTCCCAAGAGGGAAAAGAATAATGTTCGCCACAGACCATCCATCTGTTCCTGATTCCATGGGAACCTTAACATCATTAAATCCTTCTTTTTTACAAATCAATTCAGCATCATCATTGGTTTTTTGAAACGATACTGACCCCGGCGTTTTATCCACAGAGGCTATGACTTTATCAGAACGAACCACTTCACAACGGGCTCCTTCAGGCTTGGTTTCAATGGTGGTTGTTTGTGTGGTTCCACTGAACATAGACGCACAACCAGACAACATAACCATCAAAACCATGGACAAGATTGCAGATGACTTCATACGATGAAAGGACCTTTCTTTTGGATGAGGAAAAGAAAAACCCTAGCATGGCTAACCTCGACTTCAAAGGAAAAAGTGTTCATCTGCTCACCTTCCCCCCCCCCACACTCTTGCCATGCCTGTGTGTTGTCCCTATAAAGAATCCGTGAGACAACAGCAGAGGAATGTATGCCCAAACGAGAGGATATGTCGTCAATTCTGATCATTGGGGCGGGGCCCATTGTGATTGGTCAGGCGTGCGAGTTTGATTATTCGGGAACACAGGCCTGTCGGGCCTTGCGGGACGAGGGATACCGCGTGATCCTGATCAATTCCAACCCCGCCACCATTATGACGGACCCTTCCTCTGCCGATGCGGTGTATATTGAACCCATCACCCCTGAATTCGTCACCCAAATCATTGCCAAGGAACGCCCCGATGCCTTGTTGCCCACCATGGGGGGACAGACGGCCCTGAACACCGCGCTGGCTTTGGAAAAAGCGGGTGTTTTGAAACAATACAACATTGCCCTGATCGGGGCCAATGCCGACAGCATCGAGCGGGCCGAAGACCGCCTGAAATTCCGCAATATCATGGACAGCTTGGGTCTGGAAAGCCCCAAAAGCCAACTGGTGCGCTCTTTGGACGAAGGACGGGCGGCCTTGGCACTGGTGGGCTTGCCGGCCATCATTCGGCCTTCGTTTACCTTGGCGGGAACGGGCGGGGGCATTGCGTACAACAGCGAAGAGTTTGATGCCATTGTGGGCAACGGCCTGAAACTCTCCCCCGTGGGGGAGGTTCTGGTGGAGGAATCCGTTTTGGGCTGGAAAGAATACGAAATGGAGGTCGTGCGCGACCGCGCCGATAACGCCATCATCGTGTGTTCCATCGAAAACATCGACCCCATGGGCATTCACACAGGAGACAGCATCACCGTGGCCCCCGCTTTGACGCTGACGGATAAGGAATATCAGAAAATGCGGGATGCCTCCATCGCCGTGCTGCGGGCCATTGGGGTGGAAACGGGGGGATCCAACGTCCAGTTTGCGGTGAATCCCGAAACGGGGCGTCAGGTGGTCATTGAAATGAATCCCCGCGTGTCGCGCTCTTCGGCCTTGGCATCCAAGGCTACGGGGTTTCCCATTGCCAAAATCGCGGCCAAATTGGCCGTGGGGTATACGCTGGATGAACTGAAAAACGACATCACCCGCACCACACCCGCGGCCTTTGAGCCCACACTGGATTACGTGGTCACCAAAATCCCGCGCTTTGCCTTTGAAAAGTTCCCCGGCACCACCCATCATTTAACCACCGCCATGAAATCCGTGGGCGAAGTCATGGGGCTGGGGCGCAATATGAAGGAATCCTTGCAAAAGGCCCTAGCGTCGTTGGAAACGGGCTTAACGGGATTTGATGCCCCTAAGGGGGCGGAGGGCATGGACCCTGAGGCCCTGCGGCGCAAGCTGGCGGAACCCCTGCCTGAGCGTTTGCTGTGGGTGGCAGAGGGGCTGCGGCGCGGCCTGACGCCCGAGGATATGCATACCATCACCAAAATCGATCTATGGTACCTGCGCCAGATTGCGGAGATTATCGAAACAGAAAAAACTCTGAAGGGCATATCTGCAGAGGCCCTTTCGGCTGAGGACTGGCTGTCCCTAAAACGCGACGGGTTTACCGATGCGCGTTTGGGGGCTTTGCTGGGCATCACGGCGGATGCGGTGAAACAGCACCGCGCCGCCGTGCCCGTGGTTTACAAACGGGTGGACACCTGCGCGGCGGAGTTTGCCGCCAGCACGGCCTATATGTACAGCACCTACGAAACGGCAGCAGAGGGGCTGAAGACCCCATCCTGCGAGGCCAATGTATCCAACAGAACCAAAATTGTGATCTTGGGCGGGGGCCCCAACCGCATTGGGCAGGGGATTGAGTTTGATTATTGCTGCGTTCACGCCGTTTTGGCCACGCGGGCCTTGGGTCATGAGGCCATCATGGTCAACTGCAACCCCGAAACCGTATCCACCGATTATGATTTGTCGGATCGGTTGTATTTTGAACCCTTGACCGAGGAACACGTCATTCAGATTTGCCAAAAGGAACAGGAAAGCGGCCACCTGCTGGGCGTCATTGTGCAATTTGGGGGACAAACCCCCCTGAAACTGGCCCATGCGCTGGAGGCCGCGGGCATTCCCATCCTGGGCACATCCCCCGATGCCATTGATCTGGCGGAGGACCGCGAGCGTTTTCAACAATTGCTGCACACCCTGAACCTGAAACAACCCGCCAACGCCATTGCGCTGGGGGCGGAGGAGGCCTTAACGCACGCCGAAACCTTGGGTTTTCCCTTGGTGGTGCGCCCCAGTTATGTTTTGGGGGGGCGGGCCATGGCGGTGGTGCATGATCGGGATGAACTGCGGGCCTATCTGGACCGCGAAGCGGCCATGTTGGGGGACAAGCCCATTTTGCTGGATTCCTTTTTGAATGATGCCTATGAGGTGGATGTGGACGCCCTGTGTGATGGGCAGGATGTCTTTGTGGCGGGCATTATGGAACACATCGAAGAGGCCGGCATTCACTCCGGCGATTCCGCGTGTTCCCTACCTCCCCATTCTTTGCCTGAGGCGGTGTGCGAAGCACTGAAACGGCAAACCCACGCCTTGGCCTTGGCCCTGAAGGTGCGGGGCCTGATGAACATTCAATTCGCCATTCGCAACAATGTGGTGTATGTGCTGGAGGTCAATCCCCGCGCATCCCGCACCGTGCCCTTTGTGGCCAAAGCCACGGGCCTGCCCTTGGCGGCCATGGCCACGCGCCTGATGGCGGGCCAGACGCTGGGGGATTTGCCAGAGCTGAAAACCTATACCCCCCCGCTGTCCTTTGCGGTGAAGGAATCTGTGTTTCCGTTTTCCCGCTTCCCAGGGGTGGATGTGCTGCTGGGCCCCGAAATGAAATCCACGGGGGAGGTCATGGGGCGCGACACCACCTTTGCCCGCGCCTATGCCAAGGCCCAGATTGCCGCGGGTACCCCCCTGCCCCTGGCGGGCCGTGTGTTTCTTTCGGTGCGGGATGCGGACAAAGCCGCCATGGTCACGCTGGCCAAAGACTTAGAATCCATGGGCTTTACGCTGCTGGCCACCCAAGGCACCGCCGCCGTGATTCGCAGCGCGGGGGGTACGGTGGAAACCGTGCTGAAGGTTGGGGAGGGTCGCCCCGATATTGTCGATCCCTGATCAGCAAAACCGTGGGGTTGGTGATCAACACCACATCGGGATCTCAGGCCATCAAGGACAGCTTTTCCATCCGCCGCACCGCCGTGACGAACAGCATTCCCTACGTCACCACCTTGGCCGCCGCCCGCGCCACCGTTGCCGCCATGCGGGCCATGAAGGAGGAGGGGTTGGGGATTTTTTAGGTCTCTGTTTGCGGTGTTTTGTCGGGGGGCAAATGCTGCTGCCCCGCCCCGCCTTTTCCTTTCTTGATCCTCAGAAACGAACAGCCCTGATTCAGAGGGGAAACATTCACCCCAAATGATCCAAACCCGTCATCAGCGTTTCCGCCAGCCTCACGTCCTCCGCCACCACCACCGTGGACCCCATCGTGTAAAGATCATCGATGGCCTCTTTGTTATGGGCCCGCACAATCAGGGGCAGGGTGGGATGGTGCCGGAGGATGTGGGGCTGGCGGAAACGCTCAGCAGCACAAAGGCCATCAACCATTCGCTGTTGCGCGCCGCGGAAACACTATGCATAAGCGGGCGCAGCAACCACCGCCCCAAAACCACCATTCCCACCAGAACCAGTCCCGCCACCAACAGAGATTCCACAATCAAAGGCCCCAAATCCCCATGATCGCTGGGCCCCAACGTCAAAGCCCCCACCAAAATCAACAGGGGCACCACCGCCAAATCCTGCATCAGCAGAACCGAAAAGCATAACACCCCCAACGGTTTGGCCGTTAAGTTGTTTTCCCCCATGGTTTGCATGACCATGGCCGTTGAGGATAACGCCAAACCCACCCCCAGCAGAATCGCGGTTGCCGCTGGATGCCCAAACAGGATGGCCACCCCCCCAATCAAAGCCCCCGTGGCCAAAATCTGGGTATTCCCCAACCCCAAAACCAAACGCCGCATATCCCGCAAACGATCCAGCGATAATTCCAGCCCGATCATAAACAGCAGGGCCATAATGCCCAGTTCTGCAAGCAGGGGCATGACTTGGCTCTAATGCAGGGGCACGGCCAAAGCGGCCTCTGGCACTAGACGAATCAACCCACTGGGCCCCAACAGAATCCCCGCCAGCACATACCCCAAGGTGGGGGGAATGCGCATTTTCTGAAGCACAGGCACCACCACCCCCGCCACCAGAAAAACCATGGCCGCGCTGGATAAAAACGGCGAAAGCGTATCGTTGGTCACCATCAGGGGATCAAAAATTAAGGGAAAGGCACACCCCCACTATACCAACGGATTTTATCATGGGGTCAATAAAAAAAGCCCCGCTCTTTTGGCAAAGAGCGGGGCAAGGTGGGCTCCATCATCTGAGCCTTATCCCTGCAACATCTGCAGGAACAACTCGGGAATCCTGTTGGCCTGCGCCGACATGGACGCAGCGGCCTGTGACAGGGTCTGTCTTGAGGTAAAGAGGGTTACTTCCGCCCCAAAATCCACATCCGTAAAGGTCGCGCGAGAGGCCTTTGTGTTTTCCAAGGTAATCTGGGCATTCTGAATCACAAAGCCCATCCGCGACTGAATGGCCCCCAATTCCGCTTGGGCCCGTCCCACACGGTCAATGGCGATGTCAATTCTGGCAGAGGCAATTTTCCCCTTTTCTGCGGTTTCCACATTCATGCCTTTGATACCCAAGCTCTCTGTGTTCATAGCCACAAAGGTCACACTGATCAAATCATCCGCCTGAATCCCCACCTGAAAATCCATAGTGGTCACGTTTCCAGGATCAATGGTGAAAACGAGGGCATCCAAATCTTGGCATGGGTGGGGGATGGTGACTGACAAGCCTTTAGGATCCACGCCATCTTGCAAGCGAGCCACGGCCTCCTTGTTCATTTTCAGAACCAAACCGTTGGTGAAGTTAATGTTGTATTCGTCTTGGCTGCCGGACCATACTGTGTTTAAATCTGTTAAATCACGGGTGTAGAGGGTTCCATCTTCATGCTCCAGATACAGCGTGGTTTTGTTGTTGGTGCTGTCATAACGGGACGTCAGGGTATAGGTTCCCACTTGTGCCGAACCCGTCGCTTCGATCACATCGTTGATGGATGTGGCGGTGCTGGCGGTGTTCAAACGATTCATGATGGTGTTTTCACCTGCCCGTTTGGCTATAAAATTTACTGGCGGGTTGGTGGATGTGGCGGTTAAATTAAACACCGTATCCAAATCGGCCTGTAAATTCGCTGCCGTGACGGGCGGGAAGTTGGCATTGGTGGTGATTTGAAAACTGTTTTGCGGATTGGTGGTGCTGGTTAAAAGAATCACCGACCCTGAGGAGGCATTGTTGGCCACAATCCCCTGAAAGGTTTGATTGCCCACATCCACGGCCACCTGTAGCAGGCC
>JBJTVN010000296.1:0-2716 GCA_046081225.1 Alphaproteobacteria bacterium | reverse complement strand
TTTTGGGGGGGACAGGCAACAGGGAATCGGGAAAACTTCAGGGTTGTTCATGTCTGAGGATAAAGACAGGAAAAGGCGGGGCAATCGGAGGACGGAGGACAGAGGACGGAGGACAGAGGACGGAGGACAGAAAAAAATCTTCCGTCTTCCGTCCTCGGTCTTCTGTCTTCCGCATGAGGCGAAGCGCACCCTTGATGCGGGGGGCACATTCTGCTGGGTGGGAGCCTTTTCATCGGGGGAGACGCGGCTCCCGCCCCCACACTTTTCTTTGGGCCTCAAGGGGTCCGCTGTGCCGGTGCGAAAAAAATCATCCTCCCTCAGCCCGCTGCGCGGTCTTCAGTCCGGTATTTTTCCCGCCCCGCCCCTTGACCCCCAAAGAAAACTGTCCCGCCCCGCCGCATCCCTCACCTTGGCATGGCTGGGGTATACAAATCTGCGGCCCTATCTTCGAACGCCTGCACCATATGGCGCAGGACTTCGTGAAACAGGGATGTGGCCAAAGCCTGCAGCATCAGGTTTTTGAACATGAAATCAATATCAAAGTGCAGCAGACACGTGCCATCCCCTGCATCCTGAAAGGTCCATGTGTTGTCCAAACGGGAAAAGGGCCCCGAAACATAGTGCACATAAATCCGCTGGGGGGCATCCAGATGGACAATGCAGGTGTATTTTTCCCGCAGGATTTTATACCCGATCAGAACATCAGCAGTAAATTGATGGGGCATGGCTTGATACACGCGGGACCCTACGCACCAGGGGAGGAATTCGGGGTAACGCTGCACATCCGCCACCAGATCAAACAGCTGCTGAGGGGTATAGGGCAAATGCCGTTTTTCCGTATGGTGCGGCATCAGGCCCCCTGTTTGGCGGCGCGGAGCTTTAGGAAATCCTCGTCCGCATGATACGACGACCGCGTTAAGGGACTGCACGAGGCCATCAAAAACCCATTGCCATAAGCCATGGTTTGATAGCTGGAAAACTCATCAGGCTCAACAAAGCGCATGACGGCGTGGTGTTTGGGGGTGGGTTGCAGGTATTGCCCGATGGTTAAAAAATCCACCCCTGCCATGCGCAGATCATCCATGACCTGATACAATTCGGTTTTGGTTTCCCCCAAGCCCACCATCAGGCCGGATTTGGTAAAGATGCTGGGGTCCTGCTGCTTGACCTGATCCAGCAGGCGCAGAGAGTGAAAATAACGCGCCCCTGGGCGGACCTCAGGATACAGCCGCGGGACGGTTTCCAGATTGTGATTGTACACATCGGGGCGGGCCTTCACGACAACCTCCAGGGCGCCGTCTTTGCGCAGGAAATCGGGGGTTAAGACCTCGATGGTGGTGTCAGGGGATTGTTTGCGAATGGCGGTGATGACATCGGCAAAATGCTGCGCCCCCCCATCGGGCAGATCATCCCGATCCACCGAGGTAATCACCACGTGACGCAAGCCCAATTTGGACACGGCAGCGGCGACATTAAACGGCTCGAACGGGTCCACGGCATCAGGGCGGCCTGTGGCCACGTTGCAAAAGGAACAGGCGCGGGTGCACACACTGCCCAAAATCATCATGGTGGCGTGTTTCTGGGACCAGCATTCCCCGATGTTGGGACAGGCGGCCTCTTCGCAGACGGTGTTGAGTTTGTGTTCCCGCATCAGGGCGCGGGTTTCAAAATACGTGGGGGACGACGGCGCCCGCACCCGAATCCAATCGGGCTTTTGCCGTTGCACGGGTTGATCGGGTTTATCTTTGTGATGGGGCTGCCGCAACGGAGGGGATTTTTGGGGGGCTTCGGAAAGGACGGTCATGGCACTTCACGCTAACACAGGCTGTCTTTGGGTATCATGGGATACACCAAAAATCAAGGGCATCGGCGCACAGGAAAAAACGCACAGGGCTGTTCATGTCTATGCATCGTCATACCGGACAAATGAGCGTTAGCGAATGCATAGTCGGTATCCAGCGCCACTGTCAAAAGGCGCCAGCCTTTTGCCTTTATCTTAAAAAAACAAGGAACAAAACGCTTCGCGTTTTGGCATTTGCGCTGGATTCCGGCTCGGCGCTCGCTGCGCTCGCTGGGCCGGAATGACGAAGAATTGTTAGGTTTTAGCAGAAATGAACAGCCCGGAAAAAACGCATCCTGTGGTTGCGCGGCGGGGTGGGGTTTGGTAGGATGCCAAAACAAAACAGGAGACATGAAAATGCCCCCAAAATCCCCCATGACCGCCCTGCCCTTGTCGGGTGATGTGACGCAAACCATTAACCCGTGGACATGGTGGAACAGCGCCGTGAACCAGTTGGGGGGACAGTTTGGGTTGATCAACATCAACACCATGGCCAGCGGGGATCGGGCTCTTGAGCAGCAGATTGTGGAAAACGTGGCCAGTTACGGCAAACAGCTGGGCCGGATGATGGAGGCCGTGAATGTCCTGATTGACAAAGGCATCACGCTAAACGACCTGACACCCCAGCAAAAAAATCAGATCAAAGATTTTCAAACCATGGCCGCCCAAATCGCCGCCGCCAAGGACAACCACACCCCCACCCTATCGGCCGGCGACACCCAGCGCTTTCTGGATCGCCTGATGGCGCTGAAAACAACCCACCCCAAAGATTACCAAACCCTGCGGGCCACCATCCTCGCCAGTGTGGGGGCGAGGGATTAGTGGGCGGGGCCGATTGGGCGGTTGAAGAGGTTGGCGAACATGGTTTGCGTTGTT
>JBJTVN010000295.1:0-3468 GCA_046081225.1 Alphaproteobacteria bacterium | reverse complement strand
ACGCTGAAACCTTCACTCATAAAAAAACCTCTCCCCTTTGAACCGTCTGTTTTAACTTATGGTGCTGCCCCCCCAGGAACAGGCTCTGTTGTTGATGGCGCCGCTCCAGGTGGGGGGCCAAAGCTGAACTGTCCAGCATCCTGACCAGGGAGCGTTCCCCCAAAGCCCCCTGCGGCCTCGTTGGCTTGGCCCGCTTGGGCAGAGGCCGCCAGAACCTCGGCCAAACTCATGGCCGCTGCTTCCCGATCCCCCGTTTGCAGGGCCTGAATCAGACCCTTGGCCTTGTTGATCAAATCGCCGCCTCCTGTGACGGGCTCCAGCTTTTGTGGATCCCGCATCACAATATCCGATGTGGGCATAATCACAAAGCGTGTTCCGGCGGGAATCCTGAGGATGGGCCGCAAGTCCGCGCTGTTTAATACCAAATCACGCGCAATTTCCAGCAAACTGCTGGTAAAGGCCCGCGCGGCCACTTCACCCTTGGAAACCTCCTCTGTGGAAAAGGTTCCCAGATTCCCTGAAAAATTCAATCCTGTAAAGCTGGTCACCTCACTGTTGTCATCCGTAAAGGCCAGTGTTGTGGCGGTGGCCAGCATACTCAGCAACAAAGGCTCTCCGTAACGTTCAAACAAACGACGATCCAAATCCCCATTCAAACCACGACGGCCCATAACGTCGGCGGTTTGGTTGCCCACCTTGATGGCAGATCCATCGGGACGCATGATACGGGTCCAGACGACTTCGGCCCGGGATCCCGTGGGACTATTGCTGCCCCCGCCATTGTTGCTGGGCCCTCCTCTGCCCCCTGCGTTTCCGCCCCCACCAAACTGATAAATCCCCACAGCGCGGGATCCCGCAGGGATCAGGACATTCCGCCCATCTGCCCCAAAAACGTTTTGTTCAATCACCGCCGTAATCCGGCCAGAGGGAATATCCGTGCTGATATGGTTTTCCAAAACCGCCGGAATATAACGATCCACGGTGATCATACGGCTGCGATCCACGGGATAGCTGGATGTTACGGGTTCATCCCCGATGCCGGCGTAATTTTTATCCTTGTTGCGCCATGTCCCCTCGGGCGAGGGCAACAGCTGCAGGTTTTTCAGGCCACTGGTCCGCCGTTGACTCAGCACCTGCTGCGCGTTGGCATAACCCAGAGTGGGGGCGGGCATTTCAGGTTCGGGAATGGCCATGGTTTCAGGTTCTGGCAGGGGGGGTAACATTTTTCCTGATCCCGTCAAATTCAAAATCAACGGACTGTCCTTGCCCGAATGCGTCACCACAATCCCCGTGCGATAGGTTCTTTGTTCCATGGGACGAAACGATACTTCCATACGACAGCTTCGTTTTTCAGGGGTTAACGCCGTTTCTAGGGTGCAATCCCCTGCAATTTTAAAGGACTCGGGATCCCCCGTCACCTCAATGCCTTTGATGGTCAACGGTTCATCCCCATCATTGCTCAGCACGGCTGGCAATGTCAGCAATTGGCCAATTTCTATATCCGAAAAATCCAGATCCTTGGTCAGCGTGGTTAGGGCCGCTGGCTTTTTGGGTTGAATTTTTTCTTTGTTGACGACATCCAAAAGGTCACGGATGGAGTCCTCGCTGGCGGCCTGTTTTTGAGCAGCAGCAGACTCAGCGTCCTCTTTTTTCTTATCCCCACAAGCGCTAAGAGAGAGCATGAGGACACCCATAAGGCAAAGGATAACAGAGAGATCATAACGGCGCGGGCTCATAACAAACAGTCTTTCTTTTTATAAATTATTTTTTATGAAAAGGCAAGGCAATTGTTGGGCAGGACAGATCATAAAGCTTACACACATCGTCATTGCGAGCCTCCGGAGGAGGCGTGGCAATCCAGTCTTTCCGCTGGGGATAGTTCTGGATGGATTCGCTGCGCTCGCAATAACGAGTGTTATGCGTAAGTCCTTGGAAAAACAAGTACACTCCCTTTTTCATGGCTTTTCTTCCGGTTTTTTAAACACAATCCGCTCTGGGTACATCACAAAGGCGTTGTTGGTGCTCAGGTTCAACGTCAGGGTATCCCCCAGTGTTCCTTCGGTTTGCAGGGATGGCCCCACGGGGGCGCAGTTCTGATTGGCCGTATCCACAAAGATCACATCAAATGTGATGATTTTCCCCTGACGGCGCCCAGCGATGCGCAGGCCCCGATCACAAATGCTGTGTCCCGTTCCCACATCACCCACAAACAACAGGGCGTGATAGGGTTCTTTGTCCGAAACAGCGCCCCCTAAAACCTTCATCAGGGCATCGGGGGATCCCGAAGTGCTCAGGATGCTGACATTGCGCCCAGGTTCCAAATCCGTTGTGGGCAAATTGGCCACGGCCGGTAAAATGGAAGACACCGGTCTAGAAAGCGAGAGATAGGTCATCTGAATATCCAAAATTTCCCCGCGTTCAGCAAAAATCTTCATACGCTCTCGCAGGCGATTCAGGGCCACGGCAGATGCCTCGAACCGCAGGGTTCCATTGGGGTTGATGTCTAAAATGGTGATGTTTTCCTGTTTAAAAACCGTTTTCCAAAAATCATAATTGGCCACGGTGACTTTTTTGTCATTCACAATCCCCACGGGGGGTACACGTACGGTGGCGATGTATTGTTTTTGCAGCGTCAGGGTTTTGTTTTTCAGGGTAACAACAAAATCATCCTTTTGCCCGACGGACTTCAAAAAAGCCAAGGCGTTCATGGTGGGGTCCATGTCGCTCACAGACAAAACACGGTCCGGAAAGTCTATTTGCAAAACAATGTTTAATCCCTCTGCCTTGGCCAGTTCCGCCATCAAAACAGACAGGGCCACATTGGGTTTTTGTTTCACCAAATCCCCCAACGTTGTTTTTGATGCGTCATCCCGAAAGGCAGCATCGTTGATAACAAAAAAGGGTGTGGTGGCAATCTTTGGAGCGGGAACATCATCCGCCTTCGCCGTCACAGGCTTTGGGGCGGTGTCGCGGGTTTGCTCTATGGGCGTGCCCATCTTTGGGCTTTGATGGGCGCACCCAGAGACTCCCAAAACGATCAGGGGGATCAAGATGGATAAAGACAATCTTGAAAACGGTCTCATGATGTCTCTCCCTTACTGAGGATCGATATGACGGGCGCTTTCTAATTGCTGGGGCAATCCGGTCTGGGTTCCCCCGTCATAGCGAGGGTCCTCAAAAAACCGCTCCGCGCTGTTGGGTTCAACATATTCTTTGGGCATACCTTTGCTACCCTCAAAACTGCGGGGATAATCGGGGTGATACACACAAATGATCCGCTTCCCATTGCGCAAAACAAAGTTCCCCACCGCCTCGGCAATCATAATGTTGCCTTTGGGGCCCACGGTGCGGGTGTTAACCATGCTTTCCACTTCGTCCACCAGATGGAAAATTACGGGACGGCGGACGGTATCGGCTTTGTCCCCGTAATCAAAATAGGTCCATACCCCATCGGTAAATACACGCAGC
>JBJTVN010000294.1:0-1845 GCA_046081225.1 Alphaproteobacteria bacterium | reverse complement strand
ACTCATGAAAGGTTGGTGCGTTTATCGGTTGATGGGTCATCCAATTTGACAACGGAACCGTTGGATGAGGCCATTATCGCTTGGTTAGAACGTTCAGGATATTATGGCCCAAAGCCATCCTCTGATCCTTTGGCAATCTTGCGTGGCATATTTAACCGATTATCCGTCAAAACCATCGACTATTTTGGAAAAGGAATTGTGCGTGGATTGCATCAAAAAGATCTCACATCCATGGAAGATCAAGGATTGTTCCAATTTTTAGATCGCGCGGTTTACGGTTGTGATGCGTGCGGAAATGAGGTCCCCCTCAAAAACGATGGGGCCTACGTTTGCGAAAATTGTGGGGATATGTCCCAAGTGTCCCCTTATGGATACGAAGCAACACGGGAATCTGTGGCAAAAGCCATACAAAAAGCTTTTTCTTTAATGGGAATGGTTCAGGCCCTACCCACTGATGATCGACTTTTTAGCTTGGGAGAAACAGAGGATCATCAGCCCGTTTTATTGTGGTTTGGGGATACAGAGCCCGATGAAAAAATCCAAAAAATAATAACCCAGTACGGTATTGAGGTCATAATTTTGCATACCTTGGCTGAGGCCCCAAAATTGCAGAAAGGACAAGGGGTTTATCTTTTTGATCGGCTACAGTGGAATAATAAAAATGGACTTAAGGGGAAAATTCAAAAACTACAATTCCATAAATCCATATCCTCCAAGGGTGGTCATGCCAAGGGACAGAAAAGACGTCATCTGGCAGAACCCAAGTATAAAGAGCTGCGCAATCAACATGCATCCCAAGACAGCGGAGGGATGCAGTTAGCGTGCGATGATACTGCTCAATGGCTGATTGATTCTGGCCATGAAAAATGTGCAAACAATGAAAAGGAGGGCGATGCTATAGCGCGTATTTCATCATCTCTCTACAATGCCCGTTGGCGCAAAAACTGGGAAAAACAGCAAAAAGCTTCCCGCAAGGAATTATAAAAATTGTACATGCTGCTATGTACAAAAATTATAGCGCTATCGCTATAACGCACCTCTTTTAACCCTGTGTAACCTCAACTTATTGAAAATAATAGAGGTTACCCATGACAAAAAGCCCCCTGACAAAAAGCCCCCTTGACCAAATTTTAAAATTCGCTGCCATTCCTTACATAACGCCCGAAACAACGCTTCTGAATAGCCAGCAAGCGGCTGATTTTCTCGGAATTAAAGTGGGAACCCTCGCTGTTTGGCAGTGCACCAAACGCTATAACTTGCCCAGCGTGAAAGTCGGAAGGCTGCGGAAATATCGGCTTTCGGACCTGCAAGCCTTTATCAAAAACAACGCAGAATAGGGGGCAAACATGACATCTGATTTTAAAACCATCGCCGATTTGGCAAAATCTTCATCCCAAACGGTTATTTCTTATCTTTGCCCCCACGGCAAGCGAGAAGGCCACGAATGGGTGGCCCTCAATCCCACCCGCTCTGACACAATGCCTGGCAGCTTCAAAATCAACCTTCGTACGGGAAAATGGGCTGATTTTGCCACGGGGGATCGGGGCGGCGACCTTATTTCTTTGTGGGCTTACATTAAAGGCACAACGCAGTATGAAGCGCTGCGAGAACTTCACAATTGGCTGGGGAGGGCATGCTGATGAACACACCCACCCCCATCCTGAGCAAAGACAATTTTATCCAAAACAATCAAAAAATACAAGACGAGCCCCTTGCAAAATTAGATAGATTGGGTTGATTTGGTAGAAAGTGAGAGGAAAAAGGGGGAAAGCGTGCCATACAGGGTTTGAAAAAAGCCTGTAGAAAGGACACCGAGCATGGCACTGGGTCAGAGATTAAGCGTAT
>JBJTVN010000293.1:0-1967 GCA_046081225.1 Alphaproteobacteria bacterium | reverse complement strand
CTCATGGGATCTTGCTGCCTATTTAACTCTTTTTGCGAATTTTAGCTAGATTCTAATGCGATTGCCCTGGTGGGACTGTTCAGGCTTTCATAACAGGCGTAAATGGGATGCCTTCGTTATCTGGTGATGGGGATTTTGATTGTGCACAAGAGAAATACGGCATTGAGTTACCAGAAGAAATGCGACCTCAGCCAGGGGAGAGAATACATGAAATTATGGCGCGTTGTCATATTGAGAATTTGCCTGCCCATTTAAATCCATTTCTGCAATCACAAAGAGGTTGAAAGATAGACAAGTAGCCGTATCGGAAGGTGCGGCTTGCCTCACCGCCTTTCTGTAGCGGAAACGGCAGGACGATTTGTCCCCGATCCTCACACCCCCGCAACCCCCACCCGCTCGGCCGTTGCCGCCAGTTTTTGATCCAGCGTGGCCAAGGGGATGCTGCGTTGCAGGGCCAGATGCAGATACGCCGCATCGTATCCCGATAATCCCCAAGATTCCTTTTGTTGCCAGAGTCCCCGTTTTGTGACCGTCACAACGTCGGCTGTTTTTAGGGGCAAATCCGCCACGGCGTTTAAAAAAATGGCCACCTGATCCGAGGATAATCGCCCCCGACGATACCCCACCATCAAAACATGGGTCAGCTCGTCATGCCACAGGGGCGGGACGATGGCGCCATCTTTGGCGATCAGGTCCAGGATCTCAAGGGCTTTGGGCGTTTGTTCATCCTGAAAAACCCAAGCCGCCGCCACGGAAGCATCCAAAACCATCATGGTGATTTTCGCCCCGATGCAATCACATCCCGCGCTGTCATGCCTTCGGGCAAAGGCGGGCGCGGAAAGGCGCGCAGGGCAGAAACGGCTTTGATGGTTTTTTCCTCTTGGCTTTTGATATCAAGGTCGGCATCCCACGCCACCAAACGGGCGACAGGACGGCCATGGCGGGTAATGGTGATGGCATCCCCCGCTTCAACCTGACGCAACAATTCCGAAAAATGGGTTTTGGCCTCAAAGGCCCCGATGTTTTGCATCATAACCATCTCTTGCTACTTCACCTATTTCAACCAGTCTAGTCTTTTTTGATGGAAAAGTCAAAAGGAAACGGCAGGACACTTCGGGTGCTCGTTTCCCTTTATCATCAGAACAATCCTCTCATTCGTGTCGCCTGTCCATTTTTTCGTGACAATTTTTTCGTGGCAATCTTGATTTTGGTGCGAAAAAGGTGTATTATTGAACCATGTTTCAATCCTGAAAGGCGTGCATCGGATGACCAGACAAAGCATCTCTTTAACCCCGCCCAATGATGCGTGGCTTAGGGAGCAAGTTGAACGTCAAGAATATGCCAGCAAAAGCGAACTGGTGAATGCCCTGATTCGGCAAGCGCGGGTCAAAGAACAACACGACCTCTCCTTGATTCGTGAAAAACTCATCCAGGCAGAAAACAGCGGCTTCACCAACATGACCATGGCAGACATTAAGGAAAAAGCCTTACAGGGCTTAGGCGTCAATGCGCCCGTATAAATTAAGTGAAGTTGCCGCCGCTGACCTGGTTCAGATTTATCAGTGGGGCGTTTTGCGATACGGCATAGAAAAGGCGGATGTATACTTTGTTGCCCTCTTTGAGGCCTTTGAGTCCATAGCCACCGCGCCCCTTTCTTACGCCTCTGTTGCCCATATTCGTGCAGGCTACAGACGTTGTGTGTGCGGTGCCCACAGCATCTATTATCGCATCGTTGATGAAACCGTAGAGATTATGGCTGTCCTTGGGAAACAGGATGCAGAGAATCTCTTATAGGGGGCGTGGGATGCGGACCCTTCCCCCCCCAAACCCCCGCAACCCCCACCCGCCCTGCCGTTGCCGCCAGTTTTTGATCCAGCGTGGCCAAGGGGATGTTTTGTTACTTCTGCCATTTTCCCCTTGTGATTCCCAAAGCAGGTGTGTACTATCGGGCCTTAGCATTATTTTAC
>JBJTVN010000292.1:0-3081 GCA_046081225.1 Alphaproteobacteria bacterium | reverse complement strand
GATTTCCAGATCCTTCACCACGATGCGCTCCATGGCGGAGAGACAATCGTCCTTGGCAATCAGGGACCAGTCCACAGCCTGTTGGATTTCTTTTTTACGCCACCCGCTTTTCCCGCGCGGCAGCCATTCTTCGCTCTAACTCAGGGCGGAAATGACGGATGAGGCCCTGCACGGGCCAAGCGGCGGCATCGCCCAGGGCGCAGATGGTGTGGCCCTCGATTTGTTTGGTTAAATCCCACAGCTGGTCGATTTCCTCGGGCTGGGCATTTCCTGATACCATACGGGTCAGCATGCGCCACAGCCACCCCGTGCCCTCGCGGCAGGGGGTGCACTGGCCACAGGATTCATGTTTGTAAAAGTACGATAAATTGGCAATGGCAGCCACGATATCGGTGGATTTGTCCATAACGATGACGCCGGCGGTGCCCAGACCCGATCCCACCTCGCGCAGGGCGTCGTAATCCATCAGCAGGGGGTCACACTGATCCGCAGGGACCAAGGGGACCGAAGACCCCCCCGGGATGATGGCCAGCAGGTTATCCCATCCGCCGCGCACGCCGCCGGCATGACGCTCGATCAAGTCTTTGAGTGGGATACTCATGGATTCTTCCACGTTGCAGGGGGTGTTGACGTGGCCAGATATGCAGAAAATTTTTGTGCCCGCATTGTTGGAGCGGCCAAAGGACGAAAACCACGCGGGGCCACGGCGTAGAATCTCCGGCACCACGGCGATGGTTTCCACGTTGTTGATGGTGGTGGGGCACCCGAACAATCCCACACCAGCGGGAAAGGGGGGCTTGAGGCGCGGCTGGCCCTTGTTCCCCTCTAAACTTTCCAACAAGGCCGTTTCTTCGCCGCAGATGTACGCCCCCGCGCCGCGGTGAACGTAAATGTCCATGGCCCAATCGCTGCCGCAGGCGTTTTTGCCCAGCAGGCCGGCGGCATAGGCCTCGTCCACAGCGGCTTGCAGGCGCATGGCCTCGTTGTAAAACTCGCCCCGCACATAAATATAGACGGTGTGGGCGCGGATGGCAAAGGCGGCAATGACGCATCCCTCCAGCAGGCGGAGGGGATCATGGCGCAGGATATCGCGGTCTTTGCAGGTGCCGGGTTCGGATTCATCGGCATTCACCACCAGATAACTGGGTAAATCGCCACTTTTGGGCATAAAGGACCACTTCATCCCCGTGGAAAAACCGGCCCCGCCGCGCCCGCGCAGGCCAGAGGTTTTGACCTCCTCAATAATCGTTTCGTGCCCCTTTTCCAACAGGGTTTTGGTGTCCTGCCAGATGCCACGGGCGCGGGCCCCCGCCAAGCCCCAGTCTTTATCGCCGTACAGGTTGGTAAAGATGCGGTCTTTATCTTTCAGAAACATCAGGCGGCCTTTACGTTGGTGGCAGAGGGTTTGATCATATCCAGCGGCTGGACCCACAGATCGAACTGTTCGGCGGTGAGCAGATTCAGGGACAACGCCGCCTGTTTCAGGGTGGTGCCCTCTTCAAAGGCTTTTTTGGCGATTTTGGCCGCGTTGTCATACCCGATGTGGGGATTCAGGGCGGTGACCAGCATCAGGGATTCCTGCATCAGTTTGCTGATGCGGTCGGTGTTGGCCTCGATCCCCTCAACACACCGCTCGCGGAAGGACGCCGTCGCATCCGCCAGCAAACGAATGGATTGCAAAACCGCGTAAATCATCACGGGTTTGTACACGTTCAGCTGCAGATGGCTGTGGGAATTAGCCACGGCCACCACGGTGGCGTTGCCGATGACTTGGGCGCAGACCATGGTTAGGGCCTCAACCTGCGTCGGATTCACTTTGCCAGGCATGATGGAGGACCCAGGTTCGTTGGCGGGCAGGCTGAGCTCCCCCAGTCCCGAACGGGGGCCACACCCCAGCAGGCGGATGTTGCTGGCCAAGGCCATCAGGGAGCTGGCCAAGGTGCTGAGCACACCCGAAACGTCGGTGATGGCATCGTGGACGGAGAGGGCCTCGAACTTGTTGGGGGCGGTGACAAAGGGCAGGCCCGTTAAATCGGACACGGTTTTGGCGAAGGCCGCCGGAAAGTCAGGGTGACAGTTGATGCCTGTGCCCACGGCGGTGCCGCCCTGGGCCAGTTCGTACAGCGCCGGCAGGGTGCCCTGCAACCGGTTGATGTTGTTTTTGATTTGGGTGACATAGCCCGAAAATTCCTGCCCCAAGGTCAGCGGCGTTGCGTCCTGCAGATGGGTGCGGCCGATTTTGACAATGGCATCAAAGGCTTGGGCCTTTTCTTCCAAACTGTTTTGCAAATCCCGCAGCGCGGGCAGCAGGTGGCCCGTGATGGCCTTGGCGGCCGCAATGTGCATGACGGTGGGAAAGGTATCGTTGGACGATTGCCCCATGTTGCAATGATCGTTGGGGTGAACGGGGGTTTTGACACCGCGGGGGTGGCCAAGGCGTTCGTTGGCGCGGTTGGCCAGCACTTCGTTGGCGTTCATGTTGGTTTGGGTGCCCGATCCCGTTTGCCACACGGCCAAGGGAAATTGCCCCGTCAAAGACCCACTGAGCACATCATCCGCCGCCGCCACAATGGCATCCGCCACCGAAACGGGCAACAGGCCCAAGGCCTTGTTCACCAAGGCGGCCGCCTTTTTTTGAATCATCAAGGCGCGAATCAATTCCGCCGGCATTTTTTCAATGCCAATGGGGAAATTGTCCAGCGACCGCTGCGTCTGCGCCCCCCAATAACAGTCAGCGGGAACCTCGATAGGGCCAAGGGAATCTGTTTCCGTGCGGGTTTGGGTCATCATGGGGCCTGATTGTTCATGAACAGTAACCCCGTTCTATCATGGGGAGTATGGCAGGGTAAAGGGGGAAACGGCATGCCTTTTTGGCATCAGCATTTGGGGAGTGGGGCGTTGGGCGTGGGGAGTGGGGTGAACTTATACAGAGTGATTTTTTTGTGTCAAAGCAAATTAGAAATGTCCGCTTTGAGCAAATTAAGAATGTCCGCTTTAGGTTTTTTTGAGTTGTGGGGGAATGGGTAGCTTTTTATCCATAAATCCACAGCCTTTTTTTCAGGGCTTTTTATAAAACCTTTT
>JBJTVN010000291.1:0-1504 GCA_046081225.1 Alphaproteobacteria bacterium | reverse complement strand
CAGCGCCGTCAACTGCCCCCCCAGCCGCGCCATGGGCTCCGCCACCAAACCCCCGCCGCAGCCAATGTCCAAGATGGATAATCCAGCAAAGGGTTGGGCCAAGGCCTCTTCTTTGGTCAAATTCATATTTTTCAGGGATGTGATTTGATCCCGAATATAGGACAAACGCACAGGATTTAACCGATGCAGCGGCTTAAAGGGGCCCTGCGGGTCCCACCAGCTCTGGGCGATGGCCCCAAATTTTTCAGGTTCGTTGGCCAAAATGGTGCTCATGCTTTCTCCTGAGCGTAGCGATATTGCAAAAGGGTTTTCAAAAAACCTTCCCAGTTTTGGGCCTGTTCTAAAGAGCGCAAGGTTTCCCATAGGCCTTGCTGAATTTTTTGGCGGTCTTCGGGGGCGGCATCTTCTAAATCCAAGGCCCATGCCAACACCTCAGGATCGTTGGTGACGGTGGGCACCGTTTGGCCCGTTGCCCGTTCATACACAGCCAAGGCCCGCGCATAGGGGGCGCACAGGTCTTGATAGGCCCGATTCAGGGCCTCTGGCCTGATTATTTGGGCGATGGGGCCTTGATCCACAGCATCAGGGTGAATCTGACGAATGCGGTTGTGAAAGGCGGCTTCCAAAAGCTCTGCGGGCAGGCTTAATGTGGGCTGCACACCCAAAAGGGCAAAGGGGGAATGGGCCTGTATCGCGCAACAATCCGGATCCTGACGATGACAGGCATGACAGGGAACACTCATACAGAGCCCTCAGCGGGGATGGGTTCCGGTTTTTTCATGGGCGGCGTGATGATGCCCCCCGAAACCACCATTTTGATGCCTTGTTCAACGGTCATATCCAGCGGGACCAAATCCGTTTGTGGCACCATCAGCAAAAATCCTGAGGTTGGGTTGGGGGTCGTGGGGACAAACACGTTGACGGTGGTTTGTTTGAGTTTTTCCTCAGCCTCCCCCACCGTGGTGCCGGTGACAAAGCCCAAGGTCCACGCATCACGACGGGGAAATTCCACCAAAACAACCTTGCGAAAGGCCTCGGATGTGTTGGTCAGCATGGTTTGAAAAATCTGTTTAAAGGCGCCGTACAAACCCCGCATGATGGGAATATGGCTCAGGATCGACTCCCCCATGCGCACCAAAACTTGTCCCAGAACGCTGCGGGCGATGGCCCCAATAATCACCAGAAACACCAAGGCAATCAACAATCCCATGCCAGGGATATGATAAAACAAATGGGCACCTCTATTAACCGAGTCATCCCTGCGAAAGGGTGGATCTATGGTATTGATTTTCATGGATTCCCCCTTCATGGGAATGACACACGAGGGGTTAATAGAAGTGCCCAAATCAAACTGCTGTTGATATTGCTGGGGCAACAACGCCCCCACCGCCGCATCAATCCATCCCAGCAACATCACAACAACATACAGCGTCAGCGCCACAGGCGCCACCACCAAAATCCCCGCCAGTATGTTTTTGCGTAAAAATCCCATCGGGCCATCCTA
>JBJTVN010000290.1:0-13241 GCA_046081225.1 Alphaproteobacteria bacterium | reverse complement strand
GAAAGTTGGCTAAAGACACCAGACTCCCTTGGTGGTCAGGGTCCTTTGGTTGGGCCTGTGTTTGTCGTGGGGGTGTAGCTCAGTCGGTTAGAGCGCTGCCCTGTCACGGCAGAGGTCGCGGGTTCGAGTCCCGTCACTCCCGCCATTTCTTTTAAAAAAACAACATTGTGGTTATGGCCTACTGGATTTTGAAATCAGAGCCCGATGTTTACCCCTGGGACCAGATGGTGCTGGATGGCATCACCCCATGGGATGGGGTGCGGAATTATCAGGCCCGCAATTTTATGAAACAGATGGTGGTGGGGGATTTGGCCTTTTTTTATCATTCGGGGGCCCAGCGATGCATTGTGGGGTGGGTGTCTGTGTGTCGCCCCTATTATCCTGACGTTCAGGACCCTGATTTTGGCAATGTGGATGTACAGAGGGTTGCAGCCCTGCCCCGTCCCGTGACGCTGGCAATGCTGAAGGGCGACCCTGTTCTCTCCACCATCGCCATGGTGCGGCAATCCCGTTTGTCGGTGTCCCCCATCACGCAGGATGATTTTTTCCGCATTCAACACCTTGGGGGGGTGACATCATGACCCATCACGCGGCGCCCCCGTTGTTTGTGGCGGGAACAGATACGGGGGTGGGCAAAACCTTTGTGTCCGCGTGCATTATGCACATCGCCGATGCCCATTATTGGAAGCCCTTTCAAACCGGCCCCGACGATGATACGCGCATGGTGCATAATCTGTCAGGGTGTCCATCATCCCGTATCCTCAGGCCCTTTGTGTCGCTGGCGGCCCCCCTTGCCCCCCTGCATGCGGCAGAGCGGGAGGGGTTTGTTTTTGATCCTGCGGATGTCACTCCCCCCCCGCATCCCTTTTTGGTGATTGAGGGGGCCGGCGGCATCATGGTGCCCTTGGCCCCCCGTGTTGTCACGCTGGATCTGATGGTGCGGTGGGGCGTGCGTGTCCTGCTGGTGGCGCGGAGCACCTTGGGCACCCTGAATCATACCCTGCTCACCTTACGCGCCTTAAAAGAGGCTGGTTTGTCCTGTCTGGGCGTTGTCATGGTGGGCCCCCCCGCCCCCCATAATGTCAATGCCATCGAGGATTTTGGATATGTGCCCGTTCTGGCCACCATACCCTTTGATGAAAGTGGCGATCTGGGGGCGGCTGTAAAGGCCGCTGCACCGTCTTTAAAACCCGCCCTAGAGCTGTGGGGGTGTCCCTTGGCGGGGGGGGATGATCCAGCGTCCTTTTAGCCAAAAAACCCCCCAAAGATTCACAAACATACTCAGGGCCTTTTGGGGGGAAAGGGGGGCCTGCGCAAAGGACACGGGCACCGATACCACACGAATGCCCCTGTAACGGGCCAAAACACTCACAAAATCAAAAACTCCATGATAGGGGGGCAGGCTTTGCATATCCCGCCCCGCCATCAGAATCAAACGGCCAGTTCCCACACGATCCCCCAAAAACGTGCGCCGCAACGCCCCAAGAATTTTATACAGAGCCCGTGATAGCAGGGCATCCTCTGGTCTTTCCCGTCCTATGGCCATCACGGGAAACCCCGCAAAGGATTCATGCTTGGCCGCCTGCCACAGGGCGCGAACATCCTGTGGCGTGGCCTCATCAGGGGCCAAAACAACCCAGTCGGTGGTCAGGGTGGCCAGCGTTTTGAACACATCCGCCGTGTTTTCGGGGTCGTGGATCAGCACCGTATCCACCGTGGCCAGATCGTCCCAGACGGCTTGGGTCAAGGGGCTTTGGGCGGTGCACAGGATAGAGAGCGTGGGTTTGGGTTTAGGCATTGTTAAGAGCGTTCCTTTTTGATACCATTTGCCACATTTTTCTGGCCCTGTCGATGCGTTAAGGAGGCATCCCATGAAAACAAGTACGCGGGTTTTATGGTTTGTGGCCTTTGCGCTGGTCTTTTTGATCCTGATTTATGGACTCAAGGGGATGCTGCTGCCCTTTGTGCTCTCCACCATCTTGGCGTATCTGCTGAATCCTGTGGTGTCTGTGATGGAAAACAAACGTGTGCCCAGGTGGCTGGGCACGGTGGTGGCGGTGGTGGGCACGCTGACGGTGATGGTGGTGTTTTTGGGGTCCATTGTGCCCGTGTTGTCCGTTCAGGGGGCCACGTTGGTGCATAAGCTCTCTGAGCTGGATTATTCCCTGGAATCCACCATCCTGTCGGTGAAAACATGGTTGGAAACCACCATGGGCCTGCATTGGGACGGCAGTGTTCAGGCCCTGTCCCCCGAGGGGTTAAAAACATGGGTCACCAGCAAAGGGGACGAAGCGCTGGCCTTTGCGGGCAATGTGGCCCATGGGGTCCTGCTGCGGGGGTTTGTGTTGGTGGATGTGCTGTCCATCATGGTGTTAACCCCCATTTTGACGTTTTACATGCTGCGGGATTGGCCCGTTTTTGTGGCCAACATTGAATCGCTGTACCCCATGGACATGAAAAGCGAGCTTTTGTCCCTGCAACGCCGCATTAACGGGGCGTTGTCCGGCTTTATTCGGGGCCAAACGCTGGTGTGTGTCAGTTTGGGGAGTTTTTACGCCCTGTTCCTGAGTGTGGCGGGGCTGGATTTTGGACTGGTGATTGGGTTTTTCAGTGGGATGGTGTCCTTTATTCCCTATGTGGGCACGTTGCTGGGGGGGATTCTCAGTTTGGGGGTGGCGTTGTTGCAATTTGGGTTTGATGACATGGGGCGCGTGGGCACCGTGGCCCTGATTTTTTTGATTGGGCAGTTTATTGAAGGGAACATCCTCAGCCCCAAACTGGTGGGGGATCGGGTCAATTTGCATCCTGTTTGGATTATCTTTGCTTTGTTTGCGGGGGGAAGTTTGGCGGGTTTTCTGGGGGTTTTGGTGGCGGTGCCCACGGCGGCGGTTTTGGGCGTTCTGGTGCGCTTTGGCCTTGAAAAATACAGGGCCAGCACGCTTTATCAGAAAAACCCGTTTTAGGGTGCCTGCCCCTTTATGCACCCCCAGCCCTTTTCGTTGTCCTTTGCCCAGCCCCTGTCTGACAAGCCCTTTTGCACGGGGCCAGCCAACGCGCAGGCGGTGTCATGGATGGCCCGCTGGCCGGATTGGCCCAAGCGGGGACTGTATCTGTACGGCCCCCCCGCATGCGGCAAAAGCCATCTGGCCAGCCAGTGGGCCAAGACCTCTGGCGCCGTCATCATGCAGGCTGCGGATGTTCAGGATGCGTTTTTATCCACGCTGCCCCACAGGCCAGACAACGCCTTTGTGCTGGAGGATGTGCATCAGGTTCCCTCTGCCCCCGATCTGTTTCACCTGCTGAATCTGTGGCAGGAAAAACAGTGTTTTTTCATCATCACCAGCCGCGTCCCCGCGCCGCAGTTGCCGTTTCATTTGCCAGATTTAACGTCCCGCCTGCGGGCCCTGCCCAGTGTGGCCATGTTAGAGCCGGATGAGGTCCTGCTGCAAAACACCCTGTCTGCCCATTTTGCCGCCCGTGGCCTGCATGTGGCGCCAGAGGTTCTGGCCTATTTATGCCCCCGCATGAATCGCAGTTTTCAGGCCGTTCAAGACCTCGTGGATCAACTGGATCGCGCCTCGCTGTCTTTTCAGAAAGAGATTTCCATTCCGTTTGTTAGGAAAATTCTGGATATCGCCTGACGGCCTCATAATTCCCCTCACAATCCCCTTGCGTCTTGGCTGGGTTTGGTCTAAGGAACGGGGACGTTTATTTTTCTGCGCCCGTAGCTCAACTGGATAGAGCGCCAGACTACGAATCTGGAGGTTATGGGTTCGATTCCTGTCGGGCGCGCCACTTTCCCATTTTTCCCCTATCTCGGGTCTTTTCAAAAGGCTTGCGCCAAGGCGCAAAAGCCATTATAGATGGACCGTTTTTGTCCCCTTTTAACAAAAAAACAAAGGACCAACATCATGGCAGCAGCATCCGGATCCGATCGGGGTATTTTTGGCTTCGCCCTTTGGAAAGAAGTTTTGGCGGGCCTTTTTCTGGGTGTTTTGGCCGGTCTGTTTTTCAAAGAGTACGCCGAATCCATGAAGGTTTTGGGGAAGATTTTCATTAACCTGATTAAAATGGTGGTCACGCCGTTGATTTTTCTGGCCCTTGTGTCCGGTATCACCAGCCTGAGCGGCGCAGGTGCCGCCCGTGTGGGGCTGAAGGGGGTTGTGGCCTATTCCTGTACATCCTTTTTTGCGGTGGTTTTGGGCCTTGTGATGGCCAATATCTTTAATCCTGGCATCGGCATTTCTATTGATCCCGCCATTTTTGGGGATGCCACCGCCAGTTCCCAGAATATCCCCAGCCTGGGCGCGTTTTTTATGTCCTTGGTGCCCACCAACGCTGTTCGGATGTTTACTGAGGATCACTATCTGCAAATCGTCTTATTCTCCGTCTTCACCGGCATCGTCATTAACATGCTGGGGCCAAAGGGGCACCATGCCCGTGATGTTTTGAATGGATTTTCCGCCGTCACCTTTAAAATGATCGAACTGATCGTTCGCTTGGCGCCCATTGCCGTGTTTGGGTTTATTGCGTGGATGGTGGGCACGCAGGGTATGGGTATTATCAGAACGCTGATTTGGCTTATTGTGTGTTTTTTGGCGGCGTGCGCCCTGCAAATGGTTATTTTTGGGGTTTTGATTGCAGTTTTTGGACGCATTTCCCCCATGCCGTTTTTCGAAAAGATGGGATCCACACAGCTTTTGGCCTTTTCCACCAGCAGCAGCAAGGCCACCTTGGCCACAGCCATGCACAACGTGGAAACCAAGCTGGGCGTGTCCGAACAATCCGTGAAATTCATGATGCCCCTTGGCGCGTCCATGAACATGGATGGAACGGCGATTTATCTGGGCATTTGCGCGGTGTTTTTTGCGCAGGCCTTTGGTGTTCATTTGGAACTGCACCATTATTTGATTCTGATGCTGACTTGCACGCTGGGATCCATCGGGGCCGCGGGGATTCCCAGTGGGTCCATCATTTTCATGGGGATGGTGTTGAATTCTGTGGGCCTGCCGTTAGAGGGCATTGGGATTCTGCTGGGGATTGATCGTCTGCTGGACATGGTGCGCACCACCATCAACATTACGGGGGATGCGGCCATTACCTTGATCGTGGATGCCAGTGAAGGCACCTTGGATCACACCACCTACAACGCATAATCATGCTTTTTTAAAGAAGGGCAAACCCTAGGTATGCTGCAATCCATCGGGCGGGCCCTTCTTTCGTTTTTTCAAAACGCGGGTCATTTTGCCCTGTTTGCCTTAACGGCCCTCAGCCATATTTTTCGGCCCCCGTTTTATCCCCGCACGGTGGGGCGTTTGTTTTTGGATATTGGGTTTTATTCGTTGCCCGTGGTGGGTTTAACGGCGGCGTTTTCGGGGATGGTGCTGGCTTTGCAAAGCTATTCGGGCTTTTCGTCCTTTAATTCGGAATCCACCATCGCCGCCATTGTGGTCCTGTCCATCACGCGAGAGCTGGGCCCCGTCATGGCTGGCCTGATGGTTGCGGGGCGCGTTGGGGCGGCCATTGCCGCCGAGCTGGGCACCATGCGGGTGACCGAGCAAATTGACGCCCTGCAGATGCTTTCCACCCATCCCATGAAATATCTGGTGGCCCCGCGTTTGTTGGCGGCGACCCTGATGATGCCCCTGCTGGTGATTGTGGCGGACATCATCGGCGTTATGGGGGGCTTTGTGATTGGGGTGTCACAGTTGGGGTTCAATGCGGGATCGTATCTCAAAAGCACTTTTGAAACGCTGGAATTCATGGACGTGTTTTCGGGGCTGGTGAAGGCCGCCACGTTTGGCCTGCTCATTGCCATTTGTGGCTGTTATCACGGGTATTATTCCCGCGGCGGTGCCCAAGGGGTGGGGGCCGCCACCACCTATGCCGTTGTGGCGGCTTCGATTTTGATTTTGATCGCAAACTTTGTGATCACAGCGCTGTTTTTTGGGGTTTAGGGTTATGGCTTCTCAAATGCCGCCACGCCTGACGCTTCGGGGATTAACTAAGGCCTTTGGCAAAAACGTCGTGCTTTCGGGCATTGATCTGGATGTGGCCCCGCGGGAATCCTTGGTGATTATTGGGGGGTCGGGCACGGGAAAATCGGTGTTGATCAAAACCATCTGCGCCCTGTTGCATCCCGATGGGGGATCGGTTCTGGTGGATGATCGGGATTTGTTTCGCCTGTCCCGCAGCGAACAACAGGCCATCCTCCGTCGTTTCAGTATGCTGTTTCAGGGGGCAGCCCTTTTTGATAGCCTCAGCATCTGGGAAAACGTGGCTTTTGGTCTGATTCATGGCCAAAAAATGGACCGCAAAGCCGCCCGCCGCGTGGCGTTGGAGAAATTGCAGGATGTGGGCCTGTCTGAGAGGCTGGCCGATGCCTATCCCGCCGAACTTTCCGGCGGCATGAAAAAGCGCGTGGGTCTGGCCAGAGCCATTGCCGGCAACCCCGATGTGATCTTTTTTGACGAGCCCACAACGGGTCTGGATCCCATCATGTCCAACGTGATTAATGATTTGATTGTGTCCTGCGTGCAAAAGGTTGGGGCCACCGCCATCACCATCACCCACGATATGACCTCGGTGCGCCATATCGCCAGCCGTGTGGCCATGCTGCATCAGGGCAAAGTCATCTGGCAGGGCGATATCAACGCCATGGACACGACGGACAATCCCTATGTGCGCCAGTTTGTGCAGGGCTTAACCACGGGTCCCATGACCTCAGACAAGCCATGATTAACCGCATTGCCGAGGCTTTGGCCCTGTCAGAGCGCCTACTCCCCCCCTTTATGCCCCTGAGTCACCAGCCCCGCCCGTGGCAGGGGGCCGCCCCCCGCCAGCGTCGGGGACAGGGAACAGAATTCTGGCAATATCACCCCTACGGCGCGGGGGATGATGCCGCCCGCATTGCGTGGCGGGCCTCGGCCCGATACCGCCAGCCCTTGACCAAACAGCATGAGGATGCCGTGCCCAGCAGCCTGACCCTGTGGGTGGATCGTCGCCCCACCATGGGCTTTACCACGGCAGCACGCACCAAACAGCATCAGGCGGACGTCATGGCCCTGGCATGGGGCTGGGTGATGGCGCGGCAGGGGGATTGGCTCATCAGGCTTCAGGGGGGGCCTCACCAACGTTACCACGACATTGTGGCGCTGGATCGGGATGTGGATCAGGGCGTTCCCTTTGCCCAAGGCCCCCTGCCCCCCGCGGATAAGATTGTGCTGTGTTCGGATTTTTTGTACCCAGAGGATACCTTGGCAGCCCTGTTTTCCACCGTTGCCGGTGATGATGTGCACCTGTGCGTGTTTTATGATCCGGCGGAGGTCGCCTTTCCCTATCAGGGGCCCATTCGTTTTCAGGACTTGGCAGGGGGCGGGACGTGTCTGGTTGAGGATGCACAGGCCCTGCGCCCATCCTATCAAGCCCGTTATGCCCAGCATCATCAGGCCCTTGACACCTTGGCCCTGCAACGGGGATGGACCCTGACCCGTTACAACACCGAGGGGCCGTTGGCGGAGATATTGGGATAATCTGTCTCCCTCTCGCTTTTTCCGGTTGTTTTTTATCGGATTTGCGATAGGGTAGGGACCCTTTCATCACGCAGTGTGTCTACCCTATGCAACCCTTTCATTGTCTGCAGGGCATCGCCGCCCCCTTTCAGCGGATCAACATCGATACCGATTTGATCATTCCCAAACAGTTCCTGAAAACCATTCAGCGCACGGGATTGGGCAAGCATCTGTTCGAAGAGGTCCGCTATGACGATCATGGACAGGAAAACCCGTCGTTTATCCTGAACCAGCCGGATTTTCGGCGGGCCAGCATTTTGATGGCGGGGGACAATTTTGGGTGTGGGTCCTCGCGGGAGCATGCGCCCTGGGCCCTGCTGGATTTTGGCATCCGCTGCATCATTGCCCCCAGCTTTGCGGATATTTTTTACAACAACTGCTTTAAAAACGGGATTTTGCCCATCGTTCTGCCCCCGCATCAGGTGCAGAGCTTGATGAAGGATGCCGACACCTGTCGCGGCCAAACCTTCACCATCGATTTGCCCAGACAGGTTGTGATGTCGGCCTCAGGGGCCACCTATCCCTTTGAGATTGACGCGGGGTTGAAAACCTGCCTGATGGAGGGGCTGGATGACATCGCCCTGACCCTGAAAAAACATGACACCATTGCGGCGTTTGAGGCGCGGGATCAGATCCGGCGCCCTTGGGTGTACGGTATGGGAAAGGTGGCGTCATGACACGGGTTCCCACGCTTTTGATTCTGGCAGGCGATGGCATCGGCCCCGAAGTCATGGCCGCCACCGAAATCGTCATCGAGGCCCTGCGCACCAAAGCCGGCTTTGAAATGGCCATCACCCATGATCTGGTGGGCGGTGCGTCTTTGGATGCCCACGGGGTGCCCGTGACCGATGCCGTGGTGGCAAAGGCCAAGGATGCCGATGCGGTCCTGTTGGGGGCCGTGGGGGGGCCACAGTGGGATCATTTGCCCACGGATGTGCGCCCTGAAAAGGGTCTGCTGCGCCTGCGCAAGGATTTGGATGTGTTCGCCAATCTGCGGCCGGCCTTTGTGTTTCCCTCTTTGGTGGGGGCGTCCAGTTTAAAGCCCGATTTGGTGTCTGGGCTGGATTTGCTGATTGTGCGCGAACTCACCAGCGGCGTGTACTTTGGGGAGCCTCGGGGCATCCACACCACCCCCACCGGTGAAAAAATCGCCATCAACACCCAAAGCTATACCGAGGGCGAAATTGCCCGCGTTGTGCATGTCGCCTTTGATGCGGCGCGGGGCCGCGGCAAACGCCTGTGCGTTGTGGACAAAGCCAACGTCATGGAAACGGGCGTTTTGTGGCGCGAGGTCGCCCAGCGTCTGCACAAAAGCCACCATGCGGACATTGATCTTTCGTTTATGTACGCCGACAACTGCGCCATGCAGTTGGTGCGCCAGCCCAAGCAATTCGATGTCATTGTCACCGATAACCTGTTTGGGGATCTGTTGTCCGATTGCGCGGCGATGCTGACGGGGTCTTTGGGGATGCTGCCCAGTGCGTCCTTGGGGGCTAAAACCAACGACCGCCAGCGGGCCCTGTACGAGCCCGTTCACGGCAGCGCCCCCGACATTGCTGGCCAGAACAAAGCCAACCCCATGGCCACCATCCTCAGCTTTGGTATGGCGCTGCGGTACAGCTTTCATCGCCCTGATTTGGCGGATCGCGTGGATCATGCGGTGGCCAGCACCTTGGCCGCCGGTTACGTCACCGCCGACCTGACGCTGGAGGCCCCCCCCAAGGCCATCCTGGGCACCCAAGACATGGCCAAAAAAATCGCGCAGGCCCTGTAACTTCCCCTTGAAATCTGCCCGCGTCGTGATAGTATGCTTCTGCTGTTTGGGGCGTAGCCAAGCGGTAAGGCAACGGTTTTTGGTACCGTCACGCGTAGGTTCGAATCCTTCCGCCCCAGCCATCTTTTGTTAGTCTCTCTTAATCTGTGGGGTTGACTTGGCTTTGTCTTTTGCTTTATATTAATTTAGGACTTACGCAGAACGTCATTGCGAGCCTCCGCAAGGAGGCCCAGCGATCCAGTCTTTCCGCTGGGGACATTTCTGGATGGCTTCGCTGCGCTCGCAATGACAAAGGTTCTGCGTAAGTCCTATAATTTTTATTTTTAGTAGATTTATGAATTTTTATCAGGATAAAAATCGAGCCGGTGCTTACTGTGACAGTGGCCTATCTGTGCCAACTTACTATATTACAAATGCTTTGCGAGAAGTTGGTCTTTCTGATACCGTTCGTCTTATTGAGATTGGCAGTGGTGATGGTGTTTTAGCTGAAGCCTTGCGACGAAAGCCTCTAACTATCACATGCACTGATTATAGTTGTTAAATGATAAGGCGTTTTAGGCAGCGTTTAAAAAAATGGGATGATCACAACATTACCTGTGCAGTTTTAGAAGTTGGAGCATCTGACACCCAGCAAAGAGATAGCAGTCATGATGCGCTTCTTCTAATGAATGCTATACATTGGCTGCTTATTTCAGAAAAGGATACGGCCGACAATAGGCAAGAGCTTCAAAGAATTTTAAAATCAGATGCTCCTGTTATTGCTATTTCAACTTTTCCGTGTGTAAAACCAGTTGAAAAAATTACAGATCCAGAGACAGACCCAGCGGCTTTTTGGTCCTTGGTTCAGAACGAGTTAAAAAAGCAAGATCGCTTTGATCGGAATTGTGTAACCTTGCTGTCTCATCGTAATAACAATGGTCGTCGTGGCATGATGCGAAACCTTACGGGTAATACTAATATTCGAAGGCTTGAAGTTGAAAAATACGAATTGCCTCTTACTTTGGCTGCGGCAGTAAATAGAATTATTTCACTTCAACCGTATCAGAATATCGAGAGAGAAGTAATTGAAAATGTTTGCCAACGCTTTTTAGCGATGTGCAATACTCAGACGCGTTGGTTAGCAAGTGGTTGGATAGGAAGAATGCCCCAAAAAGATTCTTTACAACAAGCAGAATTCTCAGGATCGATGTTTCCTATTGTAAATTATCAGCAACAAATAAGAATCTAAAAGATAGATCAGCTCTTATCCCAGAGATTGTAGAGATAATTTTTTCTTACAATCCAAATTCCCTAAAAAAACTGGTTGCGGGGGCCAGATTTGAACTGACGACCTTCAGGTTATGAGAAGACTATATCCAAGAAAACGCGCAGCGTTCCTACAGGAAACTTGCAGGACGCTGAAACCCTTTTGACATCTCAAGCCTTCGCGCTGGATGCGATTTTTATGTGCCTTGCGCGACGGGCGCAGATGAATATGGACAAATACATCGATGCCACTGACCGCTATATGCGCCTTGCGCTCAAGGCGCAGGGACAGTGCCGCGCTACGCTTGAAACGCTGGCGAATCTCAAGAATCCCCCTGTCGTCGTCGCACGACAAGCCAACATCACCAACGGCCCCCAGCAGGTGAACAATACCATGAACGCGGGGGCGGAAAATTTAAAATTTGGGCAAAACGAACTATTGGAGGACAAAGGTCATGAAAAAGAGCGGGTGGACTTTGGAACGTCGGGCGCAACAGTCAGCCGCGATACGGCGATGGCAACCGTGGGAGAAATCCACCGGCCCGCGCAGCTCTGAGGGCAAGACCCGATCCGCCCGCAATGCCGACAAAGGCGGCGGATGGCGGACATTGTTTCAATTGCTCAATCGGGAAATGCACCAACAGCGGGAGGTTTTGAGGGAGATCGAGCAGGCATATAGGCGGTGAATATACCCCTTATTCGCCGCATGAATTGCGTCAAATATCCTTTCCTTTTGCGGCGAATCTAGGTTATATTTGCCGCAGGGAGTGCGGCAAATATGTGGATACACGAACATGACAACTGGCCAAATTTGACTTGGGATGCCAATGTGTTGGCGTCCAAGCTCGCCGATGTTCGCCACCAGCAGGGGCGTTTGTTGGGGCGCATGGAGGGTCTGGGTTTTGATCTGCGCCGCGAAGCCAGTCTTGAAACGCTCACCAGCGACGTTGTAAAATCCTCCGCCATTGAAGGTGAGATTCTTAACCCTGAGGAGGTGCGTTCTTCCATTGCGCGGCGTTTGGGACTGGATATTGCTGGGCTTATCTCAGCCAGCCGCCATGTCGAAGGCATTGTCGAAATGATGCTGGATGCCACGCAGAATTTTTCTAAACCACTCACAAAGGATCGGCTTTTTGGTTGGCATGCGGCCTTGTTTCCCACGGGGCGCAGTGGTATGCACAAAATCACCGTCGGCGGGTGGCGCACGGCTGATGCCGGCGCAATGCAGGTTGTCTCTGGCCCAGCGGGGCGTGAGAAGGTTCATTTTGAGGCCCCCCGCCCGGATCGTCTTGCGAAAGAAATGAAAGTCTTCCTCGCCTGGTTTGAAAAGAAAACCGACCTTGATGCCGTTCTGAAGGCAGGCATTGCGCATTTCTGGTTTGTGACGGTCCATCCGTTTGAGGACGGCAACGGGCGCATGGCGCGGGCGATTGGCGATATGGCCTTGGCGCGTGCCGATGGGATGGCGGATCGTTTTTACAGTCTCTCTGCCCAAATCGAACGCGAACGCAAAGCCTATTACGATCATTTGGAACGCCAGCAGCGAAGCGAGCTTGACATCACGGCGTGGCTGTCATGGTTCCTTGACTGCTTAGGTCACGCCATCACCAGCGCGGAAACGACGCTGGGCAATGTTTTGTTCAAGGCTGCGTTGTGGAAAAAGATCAACCAGTCCCCCGTAAACGATCGCCAGCGCAATGTGATCAATCGCATGCTTGAAGACGGCTTCAAAGGCTTTATAAATACGTCCAAATACGCCAAGCTGGCTCAATGTTCAAATGACACAGCCCTGCGCGATATTCAGGATTTGGTGGCGCGAGGCATCTTTATTCAAAACGAAGGCGGCGGGCGCAGCACCAGTTATGCGTTTGTGGGTGATCAAGAAAGGCAAGATAAATGACCAGTCTGTTAGAACAACTGCCCAAAATCGTCGCCAACGGCAAACGCGAAGCCGAACGCATCATGGAGCGCCTGGAAAGCACTTTCCGCGTGGGATTGCAGACCCGCGAGCTGGTTATCCCGTCGCGTGATACCAATGCGGCCGACATGCTGCGCATGGCCGACCGCGCCAGCCATTCCGTGAATCCGGCTGACATGAACCGGCTGATCTATGGCGACAACCTTCTGGCTATGGCCGCAATGCTGGCCGGTAGCGAAGACATGCCTTCCATGCGCGGTAAGGTGGACTTGATCTATATCGATCCACCGTTCGATAGTAAGGCGGATTATCGCACGAAGATAAATCTTCTTGGTGGTGATATTGAGCAAATACCAACCGCAATTGAACAGTTTGCTTATTCAGATACATGGCAGCATGGAACGGCCTCATTTATTGCTACGATGACCCCAAGATTATGCCTATTTAGAGAGCTATTGTCAGATAAAGGTAGTATCTTTGTGCATTTAGACTGGCATGTTGTTCATTACGTAAAAATAGTTTTAGATGAGATATTTGGAAAATCTTTTTTTCTAAACGAAATTATTTATGGTTATGGTGCTGGAGGAAATCCTCAAAACTTTTTCCCGCGTAAACATGACAACATTCTTTGGTTTTCTAAAAATGATGGTCACTCTTTCAATAAAAACGGCAAGATAATGAGAACGCCTTATGATGAATCGACGCTAAGCACTCATTATAAGAAAGAGGATGA
>JBJTVN010000289.1:0-1239 GCA_046081225.1 Alphaproteobacteria bacterium | reverse complement strand
GATGAAGGCGGGCAGGCCGTTGGTGCAGCACGTGGATGTCTTTGATGTGTATCAGGGGGCCCATGTGCCTGAGGGCCAAAAATCCATCGCGCTGCGTGTCACGTTGCAAGATGCTGAAAAAACTCTGTCAGAAACAACCATTGATGACGTTGTTGGCAACATCACAAAGACCCTGAGCCAAGATGTGGGCGCTGTTTTGCGGGATGGGAAGTGAAGGAGCAGTGGAGTCTTTGTTATTGTTGAGATGTTGCAATCTCGATCATAATCTCGTTCCGCCGCAGGGGGGGCAGAGTCCACGGGGGATTAAAAAAGGCATAGAGGGGACCGGACACCGCTTTTAGCTTTTGGGCTTGCAGGGCGGCGTTGATTTTGTCCTGTTGTTGTTGCAGGTCCGCCGCTGAGGGGCGACCCGAAAAACGAATCACCAAAAATCGTTTTTGGGGGATGGCCCGCAGATGAACCTGAGGGTTCACAGGTTTGGGCAGCGTCTCCATTGTATAGGCCGAAGGCATCATAAAGCGCGTTTGCCATTGTCCCCCTACGGCGACTTGCGTCACGGGCGCGGTCATGGGGATGGTTTCCCCAGAGGGCTGCTGCATCACGGGGGCCGTCATATCCACCTGCATTTGGGATTGATTGTTGCCAAAAATATAATCCGCCAGCAGGCGAAATCCCGACCGGATGGCTTCATCCCGTGATCCCGTGGTTGTGACCTCTGCCACGATCATGGGGGGATAATCCCGCACCTCGATAGGGCCATTTTGGGATAGGACGGTATAAGGGGCTTGTTCCACTTGACTGCTCATATACCCCCAGACGCCGATGATCCCTATGATCACCACCAGCAGCAGCGTGATAACAATCAGGGTTGTTTTGATGGTCATGGTGTGTGTCCTTGCCTTTAGACAGGTTTTAGGCGCATCAGGACCCGTGCCATCAACACCAGACCAAAAAAGATCAGGGGGATACATAAAACCTGCCCCATGGACAGGGATCCCACAACAAACCCCAACTGGGGGTCGGGTTCGCGGACATACTCAACGGCAAAACGGGCCAGTCCATAACCGGCGAGGAACGTACCGCTGAGCAAGCCATGACGTTCCATAATTTTGGGAAACAACGCCATGATACCCAGAACGATAAACAAGGCAACTCCCTCAAGGGCCGCTTCGTAAAGTTGTGAAGGATGACGAGGCAAATAATCCCCCGCTGGAAAACGCACAGCCCACCAAACATCGG
>JBJTVN010000288.1:0-8007 GCA_046081225.1 Alphaproteobacteria bacterium | reverse complement strand
CAAAAAAATCGAAATTTTCTTTGGAAAAATCAAAGAAAACAAACGTATGGCTATGCGTTTTGAAAAATCTGATACCGCCTTCATCTCCTTCCTCGCTCTCGCCACAATCAAAGCTCTCTACCTTTGTTAACAGTGTCTAATAATGAGCTTACAGTGAAACCCTCGGCATTCCCTGAATCTGGTCTTTCGTTGCCATAAAAAACTGCTATATTGCCGCAATTGTGGAACCGTAGCTGATGATCTGGATATTTTGGATCATTTTTACTCCCTGTTATCCGTCTGTCTTTGCGTTTTAGGGGATGATTTGTTTCACTCATCATGGATAAAATACCATCCACCAATTGCTGGCCCGTTGGATACCCAAAATGGCAACTGGCACCTGCACCAAGGATTAAAACTGTGGGACGATGGAACATAAACTTACAGGTAAGTGAGCGAATTCCCCCCTACTGACACGCCAAACATTCCTCATATCTGTTCCCTTCGTCGTTGACGGGGGACAGCAGGGGCATGGCGGCGTTTTTTTCGGCCTGGGCGATCAGGGATGCTGGGGCTGTGGCCACGTTGGTGGCCACAACATCGGCCCGCTGCATGGATTTGGACCGACAATAATACAGGCTTTTGACCCCCCGCGCCCATGCCAGATGGTGCAGACGGTGCAAATCCCGCTTGTGCACGTTGGCGGGCAGGAAAATGTTCAGGGATTGGGCCTGACAGACATAGGGGGTCCGATCCGCCGCCAGATCAATCAACCACCGCTGATCCAGCTCAAAGGCCGTTTTGAACACGTCTTTTTCGTGTTCGTCCAGAAAATCCAGATGCTGTACGGACCCTTCGGTGGTGCTGATGCTGGACCAGACCTCGGGGGTGTTGTGGCCCTTTTCCTCCAGCAGTTTCACCAGATGTTTGTTGCGCACCGTAAAGGACCCGCTGAGGGTTTTGTGCGTATAGCTGTTGGCCACATAGGGCTCGATCCCAGGGGAGCTGCCCCCGCAAATGATGGAAATGGACGCCGTGGGGGCGATGGCCAGTTTGTTGGAAAAGCGTTCTTTGATGCCAAAGTCCGCCGCATCGGGGCAGGATCCCCGCTCAAACGCCAGTTTTTCTGAGGCCTTGTCCACGCCCTGCCGGATGTGTTTCATCATGCGCATGTTCCACGATTTGGCCAGCGCGGATTCAAAGGGGATCATGTTTTCCTGAAAAAACGAATGCAACCCCATAACGCCCAGCCCCACACTGCGTTCCCGCATGGCGGAGTATTTGGCCCGCGCCATGGAATCGGGGGCTTTTTTGATGAAATCCTGCAGAACGTTATCCAAAAACCGCATCACATCCTCTAAAATCATGGGATGATCTTCCCATTCTTTGTAGGTTTCCAGATTCAGCGAGGATAAACAACACACCGCTGTTCGCTGTTTGCCGTATAAATCCTCCCCCGTGGGCAGGGTGATTTCACTGCATAAATTGGACGTTTTCACCCGCAATCCCGCCAGTTTCTGGTGTTCGGGCAGGGCGCGGTTGACGTGATCGATAAAAACAATATACGGCTCCCCCGTTTCAATACGGGCCGTGAGAATCCGAATCCAAAGGGCGCGGGCCGAAACGGTGCGGATGATGGATCCATCTTTGGGGCTGGTTAAGGCCCATTCATCATCCTGATCCACCGCCCGCATAAAAGCATCGGGAATCAAAATCCCATGGTGCAGATTCAGTGCTTTGCGGTTGGGATCCCCGCCGGTGGGGCGACGAAGTTCGATAAACTCCTCGATTTCTGGATGGGTCACGGGCAAATACACCGCGGCGCTGCCCCGACGCAAACTGCCCTGGGAAATGGCCAAGGTCAGGGAGTCCTGAACCCGAATAAACGGCACCACGCCAGATGTTTTGCCGTTGCCGTGGACGCTTTCCCCAATGGATCGCAAATTGCCCCAATAACTGCCGATCCCTCCCCCGCGGGCCGCCAGCCAGACGTTTTCGTTCCACAGATCCACGATCCCCTCCAGGCTGTCGCTCGCTTCGTTTAAAAAACACGAAATGGGCAGGCCGCGGGATGTTCCCCCGTTGCTGAGCACGGGCGTAGCCGGCATAAACCACAAACGGCTGATGTAATCATACAAACGCTGGGCATGATCCCCATCATCGGCATAATGACACGCCACACGGGCAAACAAATCTTGGTAACTCTCCCCAGGCAGCAGGTAGCGATCCTGCAAAACGGCCTTCCCAAAGTCCGTCAACAGGGCATCCCGCGATGCATCAATGCGAACGTGAACTTTTTCTTTCAATGCCACCATGGTGCCCATAAGTGTATTCGTCCTTCGTTGGTTTCCAGTCAAAATGTTTTCCCTGAGAAAACAGTGAGAAATACCATATATAGTATGCTCTCGGGATTTATAATACTACATCTGGTGTTTTTGCCAACTGTTTTGTGGGGGCTGGTGATGTATGCTTGGGGTTGTTTTTTTCAAAATATACACCTGATGGCGGTCGCGTCCAAAAAAAGGGGGCGCTTGACATAAAGCGCCGCAGCGCTTAATCAACAGGGGTCTATACCAGAAAATCCGGAGGCAGTATGTCCGTCATGCCCGTTGCGGTTTCTGTTCAGGGGGTTTCTCATACCTTTGGGGATCGTGCCGTGTTATCCGATATTTCCTTTGATGTGAACATTGGGGATGTTTTGGGATTTTTGGGCCCCAATGGGGCGGGGAAATCCACCACCATGCGGATTGTGGCGGGATTTTTGCGACCGCGTCGTGGCCGTGTGACCTTAATGGGGCAGGATGTCATGACCTCCCCCGCGCTGTGGAGACGCAAGCTGGGCTATTTGCCCGAAGGTGCCCCCATGTACGAGGACATGACGGTTTATAATTTTTTGGGCTTTATCGCAGGTTGTCACGGATTTTCTGGGGCGCAGCGACGCCAGCGCCTGCAACAGGCCAGTGATATGACCCATTTGTCCGCTGTGTGGGATATGCGTATCGATGAATTATCCAAGGGATTCAAACGCCGTGTGGCCTTGGCCGCCGCGTTGCTGCATGATCCCCATGTGTTGGTGTTGGATGAGCCCACCGATGGTCTGGACCCCAATCAAAAACACGATTTGCGCTCTGTGATTCGCGATTTGTCCAAAAACAAGGCGATTATCATTTCAACCCATATCCTGGAGGAAGTGGATGCCATCTGTTCCCGCCTGATTGTCCTGAATCAGGGGCGCATTGTGGTGGACACAACGCCGCAGGCCGTGCGGCAGCAAGCCTTTCCCGAAACCGTCATTCAGATCACCTTGGCCAGCAAATATCGGTCACGATTCGAAGAAGGCGTGAAAAAAGTATCCTACCGACTAGAGCTTTCCCAAGCTCCCTCCCCCCAAGAGGGTCTGGTGGCCCTGCGTCTGCAAACCCAAAATCCTGAGGCGTTTAAGGATATTCGGAACATCCTGGAGCGCGAGCGGATTTTGCCCCATCATCTTTCCGAAGGCCAGATGGATCTTCAGGATATTTTTCGTCGTTTAACTGCATAAGGATTGCATCATGAGCCCCATCAACCGTGACCTGGTCAGAGAGCCCATTGCCGCCTGCGAGCGGTCCCTGTCGTTATTGCGGAGGTCTCTTTGACAAAGATCGTGTCAAAGAACGCCTGCAGGATCTAAATGCACGCTGCGAATCTCCCGATTTCTGGTCCGATCCTGCGGGGGCGCAAAAGGTCTCTAAGGATAAAGTGGCCCTGGAAAAACGCCTATCGACGTTTCAAGAGGTTCAAGGTCTTTTTGATGACGCCCTGACCTTGCTGACCATGGGGGAGGAAGAGCGTGATGAAACCACGTGGTCCGAAGGCCACACCGCCCTGTTGTCCCTGCAAAAACGCCTAGCCCGATTGGAACTGGAGGTTCTGCTGTCGGGGGATGCCGATGCCAACAATTGTTATCTGTCCGTCAATGCAGGCGCGGGGGGGACAGAGGCCCAAGATTGGACGGAAATGATTCTGCGCATGTATACCCGATATGCCGAGCGTCGGGGCTATCGCTGCACCCCGATGGAGGAATCTGCGGGGGAAGAGGCCGGTTTAAAATCCGCCACCATTTTGATCGAGGGGGATTACGCCTATGGGTGGCTAAAGGGGGAAAGCGGCGTTCACCGTCTGGTGCGCATTTCCCCCTTTGATTCGGGGGCCCGTCGTCACACCAGCTTTACGTCGGTTTGGGTCAGTCCCGTGGTGGATGAAACCATTGATATCGAAGTTCTGGACAAAGATCTGCGGGTGGATACCTTCCGCGCCTCGGGGGCGGGGGGACAGCACGTCAACAAAACCGACAGCGCCATTCGCATCACGCATATCCCCACGGGGATTGTGGTGCAATGTCAGAATGATCGGTCCCAGCACCGCAATCGGGATCAGGCGATGCAGATGCTCAAGGCCCGTCTGTACGAACAAGAGCTGAAAAAACGCGAAGACGCCGCCACCCTTTTGGAGGCTGGAAAAACCGATATCGGGTTTGGTCACCAAATCCGCTCCTACGTTTTACACCCCTATCAGATGATCAAGGATGTTCGCACAAACGTTGAAACATCCGACACCCAAGGGGTTTTGGACGGGGATATTGATACGTTTTTAGAGGCCAACCTGATGAGGCACATATGACCGCCCTGTTATGGTTGAGGGATGATTTACGCCTGCATGATCACCCCGCCCTGATTGCCGCGGCGGCCCATGATGGCCCTTTGATTGTTGTTTATATTTTGGAACACCATCCCCACCTGCGTCCTTTGGGCGGGGCGTTGCGGTGGTGGTTGCATCATAGCCTGCAAAGCCTGTCCCAGTCCTTGCGTGATAAAGGGCAGACGCTGATTCTGCGCCAAGGCAACCCCGAAACCCTCTTGCCCCAGATGGTGCGGGATTATGACGTTCAGCAGGTGTTCTGGTCCCGCCGTTACCATGCCCTGACCCTGGATCGTGATATCAAATCCACGCTGAAAACCATGGGGGTGGGGGTGAAAACCTTTAACAGTCATTTGCTGCTAGAGCCTTGGGATGCCCTGAAAGCCGATGGCACGCCCTATACGGTGTATACCCCGTTTTGGAAAAATCTGTTTTCCAAACGGGATGGGATTCCTGTCCCCCAGATGGCCCCGAAAACCCTGCCGCGGCCTGTTGGGAATTGTGATTCCGAAGCCCTCGCGTCTTGGCATTTGTTACCCCAAAGCCCCGACTGGGCGGGGGGGCTACGCCAGCGTTGGGATGTGGGGGAGGCAGCGGCCCAAACCCGACTGGGGGATTTTTTGACCCACAATCTGGCCACCTACGCAGACCATCGGGACCGTCCGGATTTGGATGGCACGTCGCGACTGTCCCCCTATCTGCGGTTTGGGGAAATCAGCATCCGTCAGGCATGGCACGAGGGGTTAATGGCCCTTGAAGCCGGCGAAACCCAAGCGGAAACGTTTTTAAAGGAATTGGTGTGGCGTGAATTTTCCTATACCCTGTTGTATCATAACCCGCTGTTGGCCACAGAGCCCTTTCGCCCCGAATTTTCCCGTTTTCCGTGGAACCCGCGGCCCAACGATCTGCGGGCTTGGCAACAGGGCAAAACTGGATATCCCATGGTGGATGCTGGCATGCGGGAATTGTGGCAAACGGGATGGATGCATAACCGTGTGCGTATGATTACGGCATCTTTTTTGACCAAACACCTGTTGATTCCTTGGCAACAGGGGGAAGCTTGGTTTTGGGATACCCTCGTAGATGCCGACCCCGCCAGCAATGCCGCCAGTTGGCAGTGGGTGGCCGGATGCGGCGCCGATGCCGCCCCGTATTTTCGGATTTTCAACCCCTTTCTGCAGGGGGAGCGTTTCGATCCCAACGGCCTTTATGTCAAAACATATATCCCCGCGCTGGCCCCTTTGAGGGCCAATGTGGTGCATAAACCTTGGGAAAGTCCATCCCCCGTGGCCTATCCTGCCCCCATCATCCCGCATCAAGAGGGACGCGACAGAGCCATGAAAGCCTACGAAGCCTTAAAATCCCCCCCATCATGACACTGGGCAAAAGTCTTTTGTTCGTGAAATCTTGGCTGCGTCATCACCAACGCACGGTGTGGCGGGTGGCCACATGGGTTTTGGTGGTGTTGTCCTTAATGGCGGTTGTGGGCACCATCACGTTGTTTACGACCAATCCCCCCTTGGGGCCATCCCCCCAATCCATTGTCAGTATGCTGGTGGTGGATACGGTGTTGCTGCTGCTTTTGGCGGCCACGATTATACGGCATCTGTTGCGTCTGAAAGAACGTCAGGGCGGGTCGCGTCTACATTCCCGTTTGGTGACGCTGTTTTCCTCGGTGGCGGTGGTCCCTTCGGTGGTGGTGATTTTGTTTTCGGTGTTGCTGCTGAATATGGGGATCGAGGAATGGTTTTCCAAACGCGTGCGAACGGCGCTGAGTGCCTCTTTGGCGGTGGCGGAGGCGTATTTGGGGGAACATCAAAAAATCATTCGCGCCGATGTTCAGGCCATGGCCAATGATTTGAACCAAAATGCCTTTGATTTGATGGGGGATCCCCAGAAATTTGCGGATTTTTTGCGCACGCAGCTGTTGCTGCGGTCTCTTAGCGAGGTCACCGTTTTTGACAGCAACCAAACCATCATCACCCGCGCCGGTCTGGTGGCGGATCGAGAGGCCCCCCTGCGCCTAAGTCAAACCTTGCTGGAGGATGCCCGAAAGGGCAAGCTGATCATCACCACCAACGCCGAACAGGATCGGGTGTATGCCATCTTGGCCCTGCCCCAGTTTGTGGATGCGTTTTTGTATGTGTCGCGGCCCATTGATCCCGTGGTGTTGACGCATACCCAAACCACAAAGCGGGCGGTGGATGCCTATCAGGCCGCCGATGCCAAGCGCAGTTTTCTGCAATACGGCGTATTGATTGTCATTGCGGTGGTGGGGCTGTTGTTGCTGTTGATTGCCGTGTCCATCGGATTGCGTTTGGCGGGAAAAATTGTCAATCCCATTCGGGATCTGGCCACCGCGTCCCAGCATATTCAGGCGGGGGAAATGAAAGCCCGCGTAAAAATCCCTAAAACAGAGGACGAGATCAAGGATCTGTCTTTGGCCTTTAACACCATGATGGATTATATCGACAATCAGCGCACGGTTTTATTATCCGTGAACGAAGCCTTGCAGGAACGGCGGCATTTCATTGAAACCATGTTTCAAACCCTCTCCTCTGGCGTGATTGTTTTGGATGCGGGGCAATCCGTGCAAATGATGAATCGCCCCGCGCAAATCCTGCTGGGCTGTGGGGCCGAAACCCCGCTTTCTGAAATCACCCTGCAGGACGTTTTGCCAGAAATCCTGCCCCTGCGTACAGGCGAGCAGCACATCACCCTAAAACGCGCCCACGGCAGCCGCCAGATTCTGGCCCGTATCGCCCAACAAACTAACACAGGGGGCACCGTCATCAGTTTGGATGATATGACCGAGCTGGCCCAGGCCCAGCGCGTGGCGGCGTGGTCCGATGTGGCCAAAACCTTGGCCCATGAAATCAAAAACCCCCTGACCCCCATCCAGTTGTCCACAGAGCGCATGCAGCGTCGTTTGGGCCGTTTGGATTTGGCAGAGGCGGAAAAAACCATGGTGGCGGAATGCACGTCCACGATTTTGCGCCAAACGGATAACATTATGCGGTTGGTGAATGAATTTTCATCCTTTGCCCGCATCCCCGCCCCGCAAAAGCAGACGGAAAACCTAACGGCTTTGGTGTCTGAAATTATGGCCCTGTATCGTCACAGTTACCCCGCTCTGGCGGTGACCTTTTCAAAACCCCCAGAGGCCGTCATGATGGTCTGTGATGCCGGATTGATGCGCCAGCTGTTCACCAACGTGTTTAAAAATGCGCTGGAATCCATTCAGGAACGCCATGGTGCCGCCTGCACCGAAGGATCAATTGCGTTTGATTTGACCCATCAGGGCAACACTGTGTCCCTGAGCATTCAGGACAACGGCACAGGGTTTGATGG
>JBJTVN010000287.1:0-2790 GCA_046081225.1 Alphaproteobacteria bacterium | reverse complement strand
CCCTCATCCGTAAATGGGCCCTGAATATCCTGCACCAAAAACGCCCAAAAAATATGTCCATCAAAAGAACCATGCGTAAAGCCCTCCTGAAACCTCAATTCCTCCTAGAATTATGCAATTTCTAATGCGATTGCCCTGCATCTTTACTTGTTATTGACACAGTCCAACTGCGGAATTGAGAAAACCTATAAAGTATGATAGAATAAGCCCCAAGCTTGCTCATCAGGGATAAAAAAGAAGGTCACGCTTTTGGAGAGTCTCTCGAAAATTCTGGAATACGACGATAACAAGGCCATTGCGGCCCTGTATGGCCCCCATGATGTTCATTTGCATCATATCGCCAATCATTATGGCATTTCCGTGGCCTCGCGCGGGAATACCTTGGTTTTAAAGGGCAGCGATGCGGATCGTTTGCATCAGGCCGAAAAAACCCTCAATACCCTGTATGATCATATCAAACGGGGGCGCCCTGTGGATGATCATTATGTGGGGCGGTTTCTGCAAAGCGAAAAGGCGGCCATGCTTCAGGATCACGATACGGACAACGACGTGGTGATCCACACCCGCAGCGGCACCCTGTATCCCCATACCCCCAAACAAAAGGAATATGTCCAGCGCATCCGCAAAACGGATGTGGTCTTTGGGGTGGGGCCGGCGGGCACAGGAAAAACCTATTTGGCGGTGGCCGTGGGGGTGGAGTTTTTGTTGCAACATCGCGTGAAACGCCTGATCCTCAGCCGCCCTGCGGTGGAGGCAGGGGAGCGTCTGGGGTTCCTTCCTGGGGACCTGCGGGAAAAAATCGATCCGTATCTGCAGCCGCTGTATGATGCCCTGCATGATATGCTGCCGTCGGATCATATTCAGCGGTTGATGGAAATGGGCACCATTGAAATTGCCCCCTTGGCCTTTATGCGGGGCCGCACCCTGTCCGATGCGTTTATTATTTTGGATGAGGCCCAAAACAGCACCGTATCCCAAATGAAAATGTTTCTGACCCGTTTGGGGCAAAATTCCAAAATGGTGGTGACGGGGGATCTCAGCCAGATTGATCTGCCTTCGCTGGCGGATTCTGGTCTGCCCCATGTGCGGCGCATCTTGCGGGATGTGAAGGCTGTTGAATTTGTGACCTTTAGCCGTGACGATATCATGCGTCACCCTGTGGTGGCGGCGATTCTGGAGGCCTATGACAAAGACGCCGAGGAAAAAATGGCCAAAGAATCCTTTTAAGGAAGCGTTTTGATGATACCACGTTTTTTTGTCATGATGCTGTTGCTGTCCGGCTATGCCTACGCCGATGGACTCTCCCCAGGGGCGGTGGGGGCCATGGGGATTATTGAACCCAAATCCCGCGTGTTAACCCTGACCCACAAAGGCACCATAGAGCCCGTCACCGTTGAGCGTTTGTTTGTCCAAGAGGGCGAATTTGTGGCAGCAGGCCAGCCCTTGGCCCAGCTTGGCAACCACACCATCCGAAAGGCAGAATTGGAAGAAGCCAAAGCCCGTATTGTGCGCCTGAATGCCCAGCTGCGGCAAACGGATGTCACAGAGGCCTTTACCCGCAAAGAATTTGAACGACGCCAGATTTTAAAACGTCAAAACGCCATCAGCGCATCCGAAAAAGATGAAACAGAAAAAAACTGGAAGGCCGCCGTTGCCCAAGGGGCCGCCTTGCGGGCGGAAATTGTGGAGGCCAAAGCCAGTTTGGATGTGGCCGTTCAAAATTTTGAAGATACCATCATCCGCGCCCCCTTTGCCGGAACGGTTCTGGATATCTTGACCCGCATAGGCGAGCGGGCATCGGACAAGGGGATCATGACCTTTGCCAACCTGTCCGCCATGGATGTGCGGGCCGAGGTGTTTGAAAGCGACATTGCCCGCATCAAAACCGGACAAAAAGCCGAAATTTTTTTACCCCAGCAGATCATGCCCGTTAAGGGGGTTGTGTATCACATTGGTTTCATGGTGCGGGGGAATGATGTGAATGACACGGACCCGCTTGCGGATCGCGACAATCGGGTGGTATCGGTGCGCATTTCGGTGGCTCCTGCGGTTGCTCCCCAGTTGAAAAACCAGATTTACAGACGGGTTTCCGTTCGGTTTGTGCCCTGATGTCCCCTTGTCCCGCCAAATGAAGCCCCTATCCCCAGCCCAGCAGTTTCGCTTTGCGGCCCGTTTGGCGTGGCGCCAGATGATCTTTAGCCGTGCCAAACTGTTGGCCGCCGTGTTGGGGGTCATGTTTGCCTGCGTGCTGGTGTACATTCAAACAGGGTTTCGGGATGCGCTGTATGCCACTGTGGTTCTGGCCCCGTCAAAACTGGATGGGGATTTGTTTTTGATCCATCGCCAGACCGAGGCCTTTTGGCGCACCATCTCCTTTGCCCGCGCAGAATTGTACCGTGCCATGGCCCACCCGGGGGTTAAGGAGGTTTTGCCCCTGTATATGGGTATGGCCCCCTTTAAAAATCCTGTGGACCATACCAAACGCACCCTGACAATTTATGGTTATGACCCCTTAACCCACCTGATGACCATGCCCGAGGTCATTGCCCAGAGCGAGCAATTGATTGATCCGGATACAGGATTATTTGATGAAGCATCACGCCCCGAATTTGGCCCCATCGCAGAGCTGTTACCCAAAGGGCCTGTTGTGACAGAAATCAATGATCGTGCCGTTACGCTGCGCGGGATCTTTCGTTTGGGGGGATCCTTTGCCTCTGACGGTAACGTCATTGTTAATGATACGAATTTTTTTCGTATTTTCCCAGGCAGAGTCCCAGAGCAGATTGATTT
>JBJTVN010000286.1:0-1159 GCA_046081225.1 Alphaproteobacteria bacterium | reverse complement strand
AAACAAGTTTAGCGTTGGTATGCGCTACGGGTTTTAGGGAATTGATTTCTGGCCCCCCCGTCTTTTTCTTCGGGGGGGTAGCCTGAGTCTCTGGAATCTTTGTTTTGACACCGCCCCCCCAAATTGCTATAATGCGCCGGAAACAGGGGGCCATCCGTTCCCTGAGCTTTATGGTTTCAGCAGGAAAAGTGACACACCTTTATGCCCCAAACGTTATCCCCAAATGCCTTGCAAAGCCTTCCTCTGGGGTTGACGTTTGATGATGTTTTGCTGGTGCCCGCCCATTCGGATGTTTTGCCCAGTGATGTGGCCCTCAGCACGCGGCTGACGCGACGGTTGAGCCTGAATATTCCCTTTTTATCCGCCGCTATGGATACCGTCACCGAGGCCCCCATGGCCATTGCCATGGCCCAAGCGGGGGGGATTGGCGTGATTCATCGCAACATGACCATCCCCGAACAGGTTCAAAACGTCAAAACCGTTAAAAAATTCGAAGCCGGCATGGTGCAAGACCCCGTCACCATCACCCCAGAGGCCACGGTGGCCGAGGCGCTGTCGTTGATGCAAGCCCATCATATTTCCGGCATTCCCGTGGTTGAGGCCCCCACCCAAAAACTGGTGGGCATCATCACCCATCGGGATGTTCGTTTCGTTTCCGATACAAATGTGCCTGTGTCTTCGGTGATGACAAAAGATCGCCTGATCACCGTTATGGACGGGGCCCCCCTATCACAGGCTCAGGCCCTGTTGCACCAACACCGCATCGAAAAGGTTCTGGTGGTGGATGCGGCCTATCGCTGTGTGGGCTTAATCACCGTAAAGGATCTGGAAAAGGCCAAAACCCACCCCCACGCCTGCAAAGACGATAAAGGCCGTCTGCGCGTGGCGGCGGCCACGGGAACGGGGGATTTGGGGATCGAGCGCGGCTTGGCCTTGATCGCGGCGGGTGTAGATGCCTTGGTGGTGGATACGGCCCATGGGCATTCGCAAAAGGTTTTGGATACCCTGAACATCCTCGTGCCGCAAAAGGGCAACACGGATATTATCGCGGGCAATGTGGCCACGGGCGCGGCGACGCAGGCCCTGATCGATACCGGCGTGGATGCCGTTAAGGTGGGCATTGGCCCTGGGTCCATCTGCACCACGCGCATTGTGGCCG
>JBJTVN010000285.1:0-7196 GCA_046081225.1 Alphaproteobacteria bacterium | reverse complement strand
TAGACACTGTTAACAAAGGTAGAGAGCTTTGATTGTGGCGAGAGAGAGGAAGGAGATGAAGGCGGTATCAGATTTTTCAAAACGCATAGCCATACGTTTGTTTTCTTTGATTTTTCCAAAGAAAATTTCGATTTTTTTGCGGAGCTTGTAGATTTTCTTATCATAAACAATGGGAATTTTCTTTGGAAAAATCAAAGAAAACAAACGTATGGCTATGCGTTTTGAAAAATCTGATGCCGCCTTCATCTCCTTCCTCGCTCTCGCCACAATCAAAGCTCTCTACCTTTGTTAACAGTGTCTAGGGACTTCTGTCTGTTCACCCTACCCTATCGCCCCAACCAAAGGTTGGGAGATTCACATCATGAGAAACCTCAGGGTCTTCTCCGCAATTTGCGCCACCGTCGCCCTCCTCGGGGTGCCGGCGTACGCTGCTACAGAACGGTCTAAAGCTGTGGTTTACACTCTCGCCTGTGGTGTGGATACAGCCAACCACATTATGGTTTATGTCCCGTTGGAGGATGCAATGAAAACCACCACGCCTCCAACAACAGACTGCGATCAGCCTGGGAAACCACGCTACACACCACTCTGATGACCCCCTGCCCCCCCACGGGAGGCTCCACCCAAGCCTCGGCCCCCTCACGGGGTGTCCGAGGGCCTTGGGCCACTCCCCCGCAAGCGGGAGAGGGAATAAAATCTCCTGTCACCTGTCCCCCCCGCGCCCCCGATGACCCCCTGTTGTCCAAGCAAAACCTGCTTAAGGAGGTGGCGCAGGGCCTGATGGCCCCTGACAAAGCCCTGAAAATCATTGTCATCATGGCCACTGTTTTGACGGGTGTGTTTTTCAGCGTACCTTTTTTCCGAGACCTGCTGAACATCGCCCTGCCCCCTTTGTCATTTCTGGGCGCCATTCCGCTGATGGCTTTGGAAGTTTTATGGGGTGTGGAAAGGATAAAGCGGGCGGAGTTATAGACATTGTCTGCCCCTGTCCCCAACGTCCATATTGACATCCCCCCTGCAGGCCGTCATAGTCCGGACATCGTATGGAGCATTCAGGAGAAGTGGGCCACCCCCACGCCGAAGGAGCAACCGCCCCGGAAACTCTCAGGTCACAGGACTGAATGCACCCCCCCTGATGAAGCGATTCATGATGCGGGCGATACTCTGGAAAGAGGCACAGTGTGCCCGCCGATGAAGTAACGCAGTGGTCTCATTGCCGAATCTTTCAGGCACAAAGGACAGAGGGGGCACGCCGCGAAACCCTTTGTGATTGTCTGTACCCGTTATGCTGACCTTGCCCCTTGCGGATTGCCATGATGCCCTTCACCCAAAATGGGCCCCGTTTGCGGGCTACACCATGCCCCTTGCCTATGCGGGAACCTTGGCGGAGCACCTGCACACACGGACCCACGCCAGTTTATTTGACGTGTCCCATATGGGACAGGCTGTGCTGCGGGGACCAGACACCGATGCTTTGCTGCGGGCGTTAACGCCCATGGATCCCGCCACCCTGAAAACGGGCATGATGCGCTATACCGTTTTGACCAACGCAGAGGGGGGGATTGTGGATGATCTGATGGTGCTGCGGCGGGAAACAGACACCCTGCTGATCATCAACGCCGCCAACAAAACCAAGGTGGTTGACCACATCGCCAAGCACCATCAGGGGGATGTGACCTTGACCCTTTTGGAAAACACCACCATCCTTGCCCTGCAGGGCCCCCAGAGCGCCGCTGTCATGGCGTCCCTGTTTCCTGATGCCCCCGCCCTTTCGTTTTTGACCCACCGCACCGTTGTGTGGGACGGGGCTGATATCACCCTTTCCCGCTCTGGCTACACGGGCGAAGATGGTTTTGAATGTTACGGCACCCATACCAACGCGGCCCGCAGCCTGTTTCAGGCCATGATCACGCATCCCGCCGTGAAACCCGCTGGCCTTGGGGCGCGGGACACCCTGCGGTTAGAGGCGGGCCTGTGTCTCTACGGCCTGGACCTGTCCGATAATACCAGCCCCGTGGCGGCTGGCCTGTCCTTTGTCATCCAAAAAGCCCAGCGCACACACCCCACTTTTCTGGGCCATGAAACCATCTTATCCCACTTAACCAACGGCAGCCCCACAACCCTTGTCCCCTTGGTGTTTCAAGGACGCCAGCCCATCCGGCATGATACCCCTGTGGTGGATCAGGCGGGAACGGTTGTGGGGACGGTCACCAGCGGGGCCTTTTCCCCCACGCGGGGGGATGTTGTGGCTTTGGCCTATGTGACGAATCCTGTGCCAGAGGCTTTGTTTGCCGTTGTGCGCGGCCAAAACCTGCCCCTGATGCGCACCACACTGCCCTTTGTTCCCCACCGTTATCATCGTTCATAAACCAAAAGGAGCCCCCCCGTGACCCGCCGTTACACCAAAGACCACGAATGGATCGAACCCTTGACCGCCACCACCGCCCGTGTGGGCATTACCCATCATGCCCAAGATTTGTTGGGGGATATTGTGTTTGTTGAGCTGCCCGCTGTGGGAAAATCCTTTCAAACGGGGGCCGAGGCCGCTGTGGTGGAATCCGTCAAGGCCGCCAGTGAGGTGTATATGCCCTTAAGTGGCACCATCGCCGCCATCAACGAAGCCCTGATCTCTGCCCCCGACACCATCAATCGGGATCCAGAGGGGGAAGGGTGGTTTTTTGATATCACGCTGGACAATCTGGCAGATCTGGACAACCTGATGTCCCAAGATCAATACCATGCCTTGATTCAGGGATAATCTATGCGTTATCTGCCCCATACCGACGCCTCTCGCCAAGCCATGCTGGGTGCCATTGGCGTTCATCATATAAAGGATTTGTTTGCTGGCGTCCCCGAAGGATTGTTTGATGCCCCTGTGGATACCCCCTCAGACCCCAAGCCAGAATGGCAGGTTCTCAGGGAACTTTCTGCCCTAGCGGCGCAAAATCGCACGGCGCAATCGGGCCCCTTTTTTTTGGGGGCGGGTGTCTATCATCACCACGTTCCTGCCAGTGTGGATGCCATCATCGGACGGGGGGAGTTTTTAACCTCCTACACCCCCTATCAACCAGAAATTTCCCAGGGCACGCTGCAATATCTCTTTGAATTTCAAACGCAGGTGGCGCGGATTACGGGTATGGATGTGGCCAATGCGTCTTTGTATGACGGTTCAACCGCCCTTGTGGAGGCCGTGTTGATGGCCGCCCGCTGCACCAAACGCAAAAAGGTTCTGATTGCGGAAACCCTGCACCCGCATTATGCGGAAACGCTGGAAACCTACCGCCCCTTAGCGGACCTGAGGGTGGATGCCTATGCCAGCGAGGCCTTGGCAGGGGCCCTGGCGGAGGATGTGGCGTGTGTGGTGCTCAGTTACCCTGATTTTCTGGGGCATGTGCGGGATTATCGCGCTTTGGCTGAGGCCTGTCATGCACGGGGCATTCTGGTGGTGGCGGTGGTGACGGAGATTCTGGCCCTTGGGGCCCTGATGCCCCCGGGGGCATGGGGGGCCGATATTGTGGCGGCCGAGGGACAATCGCTGGGCAACGCCATGAACTTTGGGGGCCCCCATCTGGGATTGTTGGCTTGTCGGGAAACCTTTCTGCGGCAAATGCCTGGCCGCCTTTGCGGGGAAACGGTGGATGCTGAGGGACGACGGGCGTTTGTGCTGACCCTCTCCACCCGTGAACAACACATACGGCGGGACAAAGCCACCAGCAACATTTGCACCAATTCCGGACTGTGCGCCTTGGCCTTTTGTGTCCATTTGGCTTTGCTGGGGCAAGAGGGCTATCAAAACCTGGCCATTCTAAACCATCGCCGCGCCGTTTGGGCGGCGGAGCGGCTCTCTGCCCTGCCCAGTGTGTCGCTCTTAACACCCAGCTTTTTTAACGAGTTTACCCTGCGCCTGCCCCATATGGCCCATGATGTGCTGGCGTATCTTCATGATCGGGGCATCATCGGGGGCCTTGATTTGGGACGCTTCCGCCCCGAATGGTCCCACGATCTCCTGATTGCCGTGACAGAATTATGCGATGACGCCGCCGTGGATGCTTTGGTTGAGGGTGTTGCAGCCTATCTTCGATCTCGCGATGGATAAATCGCCCGACCAAAAAGACTTTTTGGTTTTCACCGCAATCCCTGTATAATGGGTTTTAAGGAAAACAGGCAGCAGACAGGGCGCCTGTACACTGGGTCAGATCGGAAACGAAGCAGCCCACACAGGGACGACTGGGTTGTTGTTCTGTTTTCCCCGTGATTGAGACCCTGCTTTTATGTCCTCCTCGTTTCATGATCAATGTTTGGGCTTTCTGAATGCGGTCCCACCCGAACTGCAGCGGCGTTTTCCGGAAAACCCTCAAAACAACGCTTTGGATTTTACCAGCAACGACACCTTGGCCCTATCCCACCATCCAGCCCTGAAAGCGGGGGCGCTGGAGGCTATGGAGCGCTATGGCAGCGGCAGCACAGGCTCCCGCCTGCTCAGCGGTAACCATCCCCTGCATGCTGAAGTTGAACATCGTCTGGCCATTCTGAAAAAAACAGAATCTGCCCTGGTGTTTGGGGGGGGATTTCATACCAACGCCAGTGTTCTGGAAACATTGATGGCGGTGCCTCTGTGGAAAAAGCCCCCCATTCTGATGATGGACAAATGGATTCACGCCTGCTGGCTCCAAGGCAGCCATAACACCCAAAGACTGCGATACCGACACCAAGATTTTAATCATCTGGAACACCTGATTCAAACCCATCGGCCCCATCATACCCCCGTTATTGTAACAGAATCCATTTTCAGTATGGATGGGGATATCACGGACTTATCTGCTTTGGCGGCGATCAAAGAAACATACCCTGACAGTGTGTTGATTGTGGATGAAGCCCATGCCACCGGTGCCTGGGGGCCACAGGGGGCAGGTCTGGTGATGCCCAACCATCATGTGGATATTGTGACGGGAACCTTTAGCAAGGCCCTCGGCTGTTACGGGGGCTATGTGGCCTGTGCGGCCCCCCTGAAAGAGGTGTTGGTGCAAAAATGCGCGGGACTGATTTATACAACCGCTTTGCCACCTATGGTTTTGGGGGCGGTTAGGGCGGCGCTGGACCTCCTGCCCAGTCTGCAAAACCAGAGGGAGCATCTCTATGCTTTGGCCCAACAAACACGGGATAAACTTCAAAGCCAAGGATGGAATACAGGCCTGAGTCAAAGCCACATCATCCCCCTGATGATCGGGGATAATGAGGTGTGTTTAGGGATTCGGGATACTTTGGCCAAAAACGCGATCCAAATTTCCGCCATTCGCCCCCCAACGGTCCCGCCGAAAACCGCCAGACTCCGGCTGTCGCTGCGCGTTGATCATCAAGAGGGGGATCTTGAGCGGCTGATGCAGGCATTATGATCTGGTTGAGGTTTTTTTCAAAAATCCCCATCCCCCTACGGCTGAAAAAAAATCGATAAAACCGCCGAAGCCACGGTCACAACCAACATCACCACAGCCAAAATCAGGATTTCCATAACAAAAACCCTTTCGGGATCAAAAAGACTATAAAAAACCAACAGGACTATTTTTTTGTTGGCGTTAAGAAATATACCCTTCATTGTAAGAAAAATGCATTAAGAATTGCTTAATGCCTCTCGATATTCCCGTGAAAGTTGCATATAATTTTTTGCAGAGACCGGTATAAACTCTATTTCCTCTTGGGTCAAAGACCGCATACAACGTGCAGGTGTACCCGCCCACAACTCCCCCGTTTTAATGATTTTTCCTGGTGGCACCAAAGCCCCCGCAGCCACATATCCCCCCGTTTCGACAACGGCCCCATCCAAAATACAGGCCTTCATGCCAATAAAACAGCCGTCTTGCAATGTACAACCATGCAAGGTCACACTATGCCCCACCGTGACCCCCTGACCAATCACTGTGGGATGGGTTTTGCGCGTCACGTGGATACAACTGTTATCCTGAATGTTGGTGCCCGCACCGATACGGATATAATGCACATCCCCGCGAACCGTCACGTGAAACCACAGGCTGGCATCCTCGCCAATCTCAACATCCCCAATCACCACCGACGTGGGGGCCAAGAAAGCCCCTTGGGCAATGCGGGGACGTTGATCGCGATAGGGATACAGGATGCTCATAAAGAGGACCTTAGCAAGAATCTGGACCCTCGCCAAGGCGCGTGGTATAGCATCATCATGCTTTTTTCCCCATCACGCCTTTGCCGCGCCTTGGTGCATTCCCTGCATGGACTGCGTGCGGCTTGGGACAGTGAAGCGGCTTTTCGGTTGGAAAGTGTGTGTTTGATCCTTGCACTGGGCGTGGCGGCATGGTTGCCCGTGACAACAGCAGAACGGGCTCTGTTGATCCTCAGCAGTGTGATGGTTTTGGGCGCAGAATTGATCAACACCGCCATTGAAAGCACCATCAACCGTATTGGACCCGACATCCATCCCCTTTCCAAAAAAGCCAAAGACGTTGGCAGTGCCGTTGTGTTGGTGGCTTTGATTCAGGCGTTGGTGGTGTGGGTCATGGTGTTGTGGCCCTTGTGTTCGGCGTGGACATAAAAATCCTCCCCCATGATGTGACGCTCTAAAATATGCAATCTGTGCTGTTGCAAATCTGGGGTGAAAAGATCCTGCAGCACCGCTCTGGCATCCCCCCCCAAAAATACAGGGGCATAAAACAGGTGCCAGCGATCCACAAGATTCTCTCTGAAAAGGGATGTCACCAGGGCAGGCCCTGATTCAACCATCACTTGATTGATTCCTGCTTCACCTAAGTTTAAAAACGATTTTTTTATATTTTCATCAGGCTTTATGGGGATAATTTTATCAAAAAACCTTTCCAGAGAAGAAGGTACACGATGACTGCTGATCAACCAGATGGGGCCACCTTCTTGGAAAAATGGCAAATCCGGCGTTAATCGCCCTGCGTTCCCAACAACGATCCGCAGAGGCTGGTGTCCCTCGCGCCCCGCGATACGACACGTCAAACGCGCCCTATCAGCCACAATGGTTTTGCATGATGTGAGCAGCGCATCATAGCGCGAACGCAGGGCTTGGACATGATAGCGGGAGACCTCCCCCGTAATCCATTGACTGCGACCATCCGCCAAGGCCACACGACCATCCAGCGACATCCCCATTTTAACATCCACCACGGGACGTTGACGCTGCAAACGGCTAAAAAAGCCACGGT
>JBJTVN010000284.1:0-4779 GCA_046081225.1 Alphaproteobacteria bacterium | reverse complement strand
ATCATTTAAAATCACTTGCCCGATATGCCGCGATGTGACCTCGGTATTGCCCTCTTGTTCAAGAGAGCTGCGGATTTTCAGGCTGATCTGATCCAGATCATCCAGCGTAAAGGGACGTTTCACCAGCGCCACCATCAAAGCCTTTTTGATTTTTTCAAGGGCAAAGGGTTCCTTGCGACCATCCGCCTTCACCACGATCAAATCGTGCATCTCAGGCCGCTCAAAAGTTGTAAAACGCCCATCGCAACGCGGGCAATAACGACGACGACGAATGGACATATTTTCATCCACCGGACGGGAATCCCTGACTTGGGTTTCCATATATCCACAATAGGGGCATTTCATACGCTGACCTAGATGTATTCGAAAATGAGAAAACGCCCTTTAAAGGCGAGACCACACGCTATGGCCAAGGCTATACAAAAAAAACATGCAACTGCCAAGGTTGTTTTAAGAATTTTCTTTTACAGTGAAATAAGGTCGGTATAACCATCTGGATTTTTTATGAACAATGACCAAAAAGCCAAATTTGTGGCTTTCGCCTTCACAGGGGCCGATTTGTTGTTGGAAGTCATGCCGGATGATGGCCTAATTGGCTTTCATGCGGGTCTGTGCAAAAAAATCACGGGGTTTTCCCCAGAATTTTTAAAAAATAAATCCCTGTATGATTTTTTGGTTGAATCCGAACGAGCCCTTTTAAAGCGTCATATCCAAAAATTAGGATCTTCGGGCCGTTTATCCCCAACTTTATACCATCTACACTGCAAAGAATCCACAAAACCTGTTTTGATCGGGGTTTGCCGTTTACCCGATTATGCGACGGCTTTTGTAACCGTAACAGGGGTTGAGAACTTTTTAAGACAAAACGAAGAGGTTCGTCACCACGACATAGAAACCGGCCTTTTCGGCCCCAAAGAGTTTGAAGAAAAAATCAAACTCCACATTGATACCAACCGTGATGTTTTTGATAAAAGCACGATGACGCTGGTTGAGCTTGGTTCTTCTTTAACGCATCTGCCTGATGATCAGGCCCAGTTTGTTCTGGCCCAAATCGGATCCTATATGCGTTCTAACTCTTTGGATGGTGATATGGCCGCCCGATTGAATGAAAGCCGATTCAGCTTGGTGCATGACAATCGTCTGGATCAAAAAGACGTTGTTGAATATATGGAAGATTTAATTCGACTGGTTAACCCCCAAGCCAAATCTGTTGCGATTGAAACCAAAAGCATCTCTTGTGAAAATCAGGATGCCAGCGCAGAGGAAGTTTCCCAAGCGTTTTTGTATTGCCTGAATAAATTTGCTGAAAAAGGCATAACCTCGGTCTCTATGGCCACTTTGGGGGAATCCCTCAATGACATGATGAATGAAACGTTGAAAAAGGTATCCTCTTTGAACGAAGTCATCGCCACCAACACTTATAAAGTTGTTTTTCAGCCCATTGTTGATATGCGCACTGGCAAAACGCACCATTACGAAGCCCTCAGCCGTTTTGAAAATTATGATTCCCCCTATGAAATGATTGCCTTTGCTGAGGAAATTGGAAAAATTCAAGAGCTGGATTTGTTTGTCTGCCGCAAGGTGGCCGAAGAGCTTCGATCCCTCGCCCCCAGCAACAAACGCCCCTCTATCGCCGTCAATTTATCCGCAAAATCTTTGGGTAGCACCTTGTTTATGCGTTCCTTACATCAACTTTTGGAGCCCTATCAAAGCATCAACAAACAAATCCTATTTGAGTTGACCGAATCTGTAACCGTTTCTGATTACAAACAAATCAATAATGCCATTCAGGGGCTGAGGCAAAAAGGTCATGCCTTTTGTCTGGATGACATAGGGGCAGGGGCCAGCTCCTTACTTTATATCCGTAATTTTGAAGTCGATTATGCAAAAATTGATGGGTCTTATATTCGCAATATCCAAAACAACCCCAAAAATCTAGCGTTTGTCAAAACGATTGTCAATTTATGCCACGATATCGGCATTGATGTGATTGCGGAAATGATTGAAACACCACAGGAAAAAGATATCTTGATGGGGCTGGGCGTCGGTTTGGGACAGGGGTATTTGTTTGGATACCCTTCGGCGATTATGAATGATCTCACCGCCACAATCCCCCCAAAAACACGAAAAATTCCATCGAACTTTTAAAAAAGCTTTTGCCCCTTGACGGGATGGAGTGTTTTTTGAAAACATCACAGTGTGTTTTCAACCTTCAAGAATCATGATCCGCCTTTATCTGCCTGTCACGTTATCCCCCAACCAAGATTTGGTATTGCCTCAGGCCGCCCATCACTATCTGGCCCATGTCATGCGGGCGCGGGCAGGGGACGCGCTGGAGGTTTTTGATGGCATAACAGGGTCATACATTGCCCGCATTGCCCATATCACCCCCAAAGCCACCCAGATTCATCTGGATCGTTGCATAAAACCCTTAGACGTTATCACACCCCCGTTGACGCTGGCCTTTGCGTTGGTGAAAAAACCCGCCTTGGAAAAGATTCTGGAAAAGGCCACCGAGCTTGGGGTGACGGCTCTGCAACCCCTGCTGACCCAACATACCGTGATGCGTCAATGGAACAGGGATCGGTCCCAGGCCCACATCATCGAGGCCGCCGAGCAAACCCAGCGCAACAGCCTGCCTGTTCTGCATCCCCCCATGTCTGTGGATGGGTATCTGGGGGCGCGGCAGGGCGATAGGGACGCCCTGTTGGTGGGGGATGAAACGGGGGCCTCGCCGCGCCTTGATGATGTTTTAAGGGGGCTGCCGTCCTATGCCACCTATACCGTGATGATCGGGCCAGAGGGGGGATGGGCCAAGGAAGAGCTTGACAAAATCCTGCGCAGCCCCCACTGTTACGGCATGACCATGGGCAAAAGAATCTTACGCGCTGATACCGCCGCCGTTGCGGCCCTGTCCGTGTGCCGCGCCCTTTTGGGTGATTGGTAACAACACCCCAGAACCCGTTTTTAACTGAAGGAACCACCCCTTATGACGGCTATGCCCAGCAGCAACACCACCGCCGTGACACATCCCGATGATTTGGCGTCCTATTTGGCCAGTGGGTGCAAGCCCGCGGACGCTTGGGCCATTGGCACAGAACACGAAAAATTTCCCTATCGCACAACCACCCATTCCCCCATCCCCTACGAAGGCCCAAACGGCATTCGGGCCCTGCTGGAGGGGTTATCCCGACGCTTTGGTTGGCAACCGATTTTTGAGGGGGAACACGTCATTGCCTTAACCAAGGGCGGGGCGGCCATTTCTCTGGAACCCGCAGGACAGCTGGAGCTCTCTGGGGCCCCCCTGAAAACCCTGCATGAAACCTCAGAGGAGTTGGATCAACACATATCCGAAGTCAAAGCCGTGGCCAAAGATTTGGACATAGCCTTTTTATGCCTGGGATTTCATCCCACGTGGCGGCGCGAAGAGTGTCCATGGATGCCCAAACAACGCTATGGCATCATGCGGGCCTATATGCCCCAGCGGGGATCCTTGGGGCTGGATATGATGCTGCGCACCACAACGATTCAGGTGAATTTGGATTTTTCCAGCGAAGCCGATATGGTGGATAAGTTCCGCGCGGGCCTGTTTTTGCAGCCCCTCGCCAATGCCCTGTTTGCCAACTCTGGCCATGGGGAGGGCACCATCAACGGTTACGCCAGCTATCGGGCCCGCATTTGGCAGGACACCGACCCAGATCGGTGTGGGTTTTTAAAATTTGTGTTTGAGGACACCATGGGCTTTTCCGCATATGTGGATTATATGCTGCGCGTGCCCATGTATTTTGTGTATCGCAAAGGCCGCTATATCGACGTGGCCGGACAACGGTTTGGGGATTTCATGAAGGGTGCCTTGCCCGGATTGCCTGGCGAGCGGCCCACGTTGGCGGATTGGGCGGATCATTTATCCACGGCGTTTCCCGAGGTCCGATTAAAAAAATTTCTGGAAATGCGCGGCGCCGATGGGGGACTGCCCGATAGAATTAAGGCCCTGCCTGCCTTTTGGGTGGGCTTGCTGTATGATGCGGTGGCCCTGAAAACGGTTTTGTCATGGCTGGATGAGGTCTCTTTGGAGGATATCGCATCCGCCCACCAAAACGGACCCCGTCAGGGCCTGATGACCCCCATGGGCCCCTATACCCTGAAAGAATGGGGGGAGCGTGCCGTAGCCCTGTCCGCCGAGGGCCTGAAACGCCGCGCCCGCATGAATGCCCAGCAACACAGCGAGGTCATCTACCTAACCCCCCTGTTTGACATTCTGAACCACGGACAGTCCCCCGGCCAGAGGAACGTGGCGCTTTATGGCAATAATGTGATCAGCCTGATACGGGATGCTACGCTTTAAACACACATCATATTTTCGCGCAGGGGCATCCTGAAAAGGTTTGGGGGCAACGCTGGGGGGGGGAACACATCGCGCCCCCCGTGGCCAAGGCCTTGTGCACCCCATCAGCCAAAGCGGCGATATACAGGGGATGATCCCCCACGGTGTTAATGCGGATCATCTGGGGGACACCGGCTTCCTCAGCCAAGTGGCGGTATTCAATATCCAGCTCAACCAACGTTTCCGAGTGCTCGGAAACAAAGGCGATGGGAATCATGATCAAGGTTTTTTTGTCTGCCCCAGCCCGCTCAATTTCTGATTCTGTGGAGGGGCCGATCCATGTCATGGGGCCCACGCGGCTTTGGTAACAAATCTGATAATCCAAATCCGGAACATTCAACGCCGCCACCACGGCCGCCACGGTTTGTTCCACCTGCCATTGATAGGGGTCCCCT
>JBJTVN010000283.1:0-2004 GCA_046081225.1 Alphaproteobacteria bacterium | reverse complement strand
CGCGGCTCCCGCCCCCACACTTTTCTTTGGGCCTCAAGGGGTGCGCTGCGCCGGTGCGAAAAAAATCATCCTCGCAGTCCCCGCTACGCGGGTCCTTCTGCGGTATTTTTCCCGCCCCGCCCCTTGACCCCCAAAGACAAGCGTCCCGCCCCGCCGCGTTACAAAAACCCATTCGCTTCTGTGTCCCACAACCCCCTTCCTATCCCGCGCTTTTCCCCCTATAGTGGGGAACACGATGATGATCGGAGTTCCATCCATGACCGCCCTGAAAAAAGAAGATCAAGACAAAGACACCCAAGACAACGCCGCCGCCCAAGAGTACGGCGCGGACTCCATTAAGGTTTTGCGGGGCCTGGAGGCCGTTCGCAAACGTCCAGGCATGTACATCGGGGATGTGCACGACGGATCTGGATTGCATCATATGGTGTATGAGGTCGTGGACAACGCCATTGACGAAGCCCTGGCCGGACACTGTGACCGCGTTGAAGTCACCTTGCACAGCGATGGATCCGTCAGCGTATCCGACAACGGGCGGGGGATTCCCGTGGACATTCACGCCGAAGAGGGCATCTCCGCCGCCGAGGTCATCATGACCCAGCTGCACGCGGGGGGAAAGTTTGATCAGAATTCCTACAAAGTCTCTGGGGGCTTGCACGGGGTGGGGGTCTCTGTGGTGAATGCTTTGTCCGCGTGGCTGGAGCTTACGATTTACCGCGACGGCAAAACCCACCAAATGCGCTTTGCCCACGGGGAGGCCGTGGCCCCCTTAGCCATCGTTGGCGACGCGCAGGGGAAAAAGGGAACCACTGTGCGTTTTTATCCCTCCATCGAAACCTTTTCCGCCATTGTTTTTGATTACATGACGCTGGAGCATCGGTTGCGGGAACTGGCGTTTTTGAATTCTGGTGTCTCCATCACCCTGATTGATGAACGCGGGGACGAGGATCAACGCACCGATCTGTTGTACCAAGGCGGCATTTCGGCCTTTGTTGGATATTTGGACCGTGCCAAGCAACCCATCAGCTCCACCATTTCCATTCAGGGGGAACGCGACGGGGTTGCCGTGGAAATTGCCCTGCAATGGAACAACAGCTATCACGAAAATGTGTTGTGTTTCACCAACAATATCCCGCAAAAGGACGGGGGGACGCACTTGGCGGGTTTTCGGGGGGCGCTGACCCGCACCGTGAATCAAATGACGGCTTTGGCCCCCGCCAGCAAGCGGGATAAAATCTCCCTGACCGGTGATGACGTGCGTGAGGGGTTAACCTGCGTTGTGTCCGTCAAAGTCCCCGATCCCAAATTTTCATCCCAGACCAAGGATAAACTGGTCAGCTCAGAGGTCCGCCCCGTGGTGGAAACCATCTGTGTGCAGAAACTCAGCCAGTGGCTAGAGGAACACCCCGCCGAGGCGAAACAAATCGTGGAAAAAGCCTACGAAGCCGCCGCCGCGCGGGAGGCCGCCCGCAAGGCCCGCGAACTCTCCCGCCGCAAGGGGGCGCTGGACATTGCCAACCTGCCTGGGAAATTGGCGGATTGCTCCGAAAAAGACCCCAGCCTGTGCGAGCTGTTTATTGTTGAGGGGGACAGCGCCGGCGGATCCGCCAAACAGGCCCGATCACGGGCCACCCAGGCCATTTTGCCCCTGCGCGGAAAAATCCTGAACGTTGAGCGGGCCCGCTTTGACCGCATGCTGAATTCCGAGGAAATTGGCACACTCGTCACCGCCCTGGGCACCGGCATCGGGAAGGATGATTTCAGCGTTGAAAAATTGCGCTATCACAAAATCATCATCATGACGGACGCCGACGTCGACGGATCGCATATTCGCACTCTTTTGATGACATTTTTCTATCGTCACATGCCGGCACTCATTGAAAATAACTACATCTATATTGCAAGACCTCCTCTTTTTAGAGTCACAAGGAAAAAGGTCAGCCAGTATATCCATTCAGAAAGAGAGATGGATGAGTACCTCTTGCGCTTAGGTGTGAGCGATATTCT
>JBJTVN010000282.1:0-1629 GCA_046081225.1 Alphaproteobacteria bacterium | reverse complement strand
TCCCCCATAAGATAATTCGGACATTTAACGTGCTAACTAATCGGACATATCACTTGTTGGTGACAGGACATTTTGACAGATGAATTGCGCCAAACTGTAAATTTCTGATTTTTTTGTAAAAAAATTATACAAAGGGCTATTAAGGTTTTCGCTGACCCCTTTTTGCCAAGGGTTGGGGGGATCACAAAAGTAAAATCTGATACCGCCTTCTTTTCCTTCCTCGCGCTCACTACAATCACATCTCTCTACCTTTGTTAACAGGGTCTAGGGAAAGTCTTTGGGGGGATTTTATCCCAACACCTCGTGCACCAGCGCGTGGGCGTCCACGGCGGTGATGACGCGCTCTCCACTGCTGCGGTCGATTTGCACGATTCGGCCAAAGGAACGGGCCAGAATTCCGATGGCGGCGGCGGCATCCAGATTGGGGTTTTCCTGGGTCAGGTTCTGCCAAAAAGCCCGCAGGGCCATTTCAGGGCTTTCCGCGTGAATGGTGGCCATAAAGTTGGAATGGCCCGTGGTCATCAGACGGTAAATGCTTTTGGCGTTGGTGACGGAAATCTCCCCACAGATAATCACATCGGGCGTCATGCGCACCACGGCATCCAAAACGTGGGAATACCCGATTTTGTTGGCCCCCGCCGTTCGGGACACCACCAGATGCACGCGGTTTTTGTGTTTGACAACGACCTCGCGGGTGTCCTCCACCGTGATGATCCGGCGGTCCAGGGGGATATATTCCACCAAGGCATTCAGAAAGGTTGTTTTTCCGGTGGCGGTGGCCCCTGAGATCAAAACGGCCTCCCCCTGCTGCACCGCGCCCACCAAATCTTCATAGGCAAAGCCGCTGTAGCGGTGTTTTTCGTGGGTATGAATCTGTTTGGTTTCCTCGATGGTTTTTTCCCCAGGACGCAGGTTAAAATCATCCAGTTTGTATTTTTTTTCGGGATCAAAGCGACGAATACACAGGGCGATCCCCTGCGTGTCCGCCAGATCATACCGCACGTTGGGCCCCACCACGGCCTGAAACCGGTGGCCCCCAGGCAGGGTGGCGGATAGAATGGGGATCCCCTCTAAATCAAAGGTCTGATCGGTCAAATTGGCCAAAATGCGGCAAACGGCCATGATCAATTTGACGGTAACCTCGGGGGCCTCGTGCGGGCGCCAGATGTCCCGAACGGCTTTGACAAAGATCATGCCCGGGTTGTTGATGGCGATTTCCTCGGTCGTGGGATCGTCATACCATTTTTTTAGGGGGATCAAGGCATTGGTCAACAGTTCATTATCCAGGGCTGTAACGCTGAAACCTTCACTCATAAAAAAACCTCTCCCCTTTGAACCGTCTGTTTTAACTTATGGTGCTGCCCCCCCAGGAACAGGCTCTGTTGCTGATGGCGCCGCCCCAGGGGGGGGGCCAAAGCTGAATTGTCCGGCATCCTGACCAGGCAGGGTGCCCCCAAAGCCCCCCGCGGCTTCGTTGGCTTGGCCCGCTTGGGCAGAGGCCGCCAGAACTTCGGCCAAACTCAGGGCCGCCGCTTCCCGATCCCCCGTTTGCAGGGCTTGAATCAAGCCCTTGGCTTTGCTGATCAAATCGCCGCCTCCTGTGACGGGCTCCAGCTTTTGTGGATCCCG
>JBJTVN010000281.1:0-1802 GCA_046081225.1 Alphaproteobacteria bacterium | reverse complement strand
ACATTTGCGACGCCGTCATCGATTCCATGACCACCATGGCCGATACATGGCGACAGATTCAAAAAGTTTGCGATGGACAGGGGACGGGAAACGGGTGACAGGGCTTTGTTTAGAGTGCCTAGACCTTCGTCAATTGTTTTTATAATACCCCTTTGATAATCCCCCTGAGATGTCATGAAATAAGGATGATTTTCCTATTGCATTCGGGGCGCAAATAGCGTAGATGTCTCTTTCTTTCGTTAAGAAATCAGTGTTTCTGTCATGCAAAAATGTTTTGTTCAAAAACCCGCCAATGTTCAGGCCGAGTGGCTGTTGGTGGATGCTGAAAATCAGGTTTTGGGCCGTCTGGCGTCCCAGATTGCCAAGGTTATTCGTGGCAAACACAAACCCACCTTTACCCCCCACACCAACGACGGTGACCGCGTCATTGTCATCAACGCCGACAAAATCCGCGTGACGGGGAAAAAATTGCAACAAAACCGCTTCCGTTGGCACACGGGCTATCCGGGCGGTATCAAAGAGCGTTCATGGAACGCCATTTTAAACGGCAACCACCCAGAGCGCCTTTTGTACAAAGCCATTGAGCGCATGATGCCCAAAGAAAGCCCCTTGGCGCGGGAACAGCTTTCCAAAAACCTGCACATTTTTGCTGGCGCTGATCACCCCCACGCCGGCCAACAGCCCCGCCCTGTGGTTTTGTCCAAATCGTAAAAAGAAAAGTGTTCTATGACGGATTTTGCTTCTTCTGCCCCTGAAACCCCCAAAATTGACGACTTGGGCCGTGCCTACGCCACGGGCCGTCGTAAAGATGCCGTGGCCCGTGTCTGGATCAAATCCGGAACTGGAAAAATCGTGGTCAATGGCCGCGAAGCCGGCGCCTATTTCGCCCGCGGCGTTTTGTGGATGCTGATTAACCAGCCGTTTCAAGCCGTGGGCCGCGAAGATCGTCTGGATGTTGTGTGCACCGTGAAGGGTGGCGGTTTGTCTGGCCAAGCCGGCGCCGTGCGTCACGCCATCAGCCGCGCCCTGACCCACTATGACCCCACCCTGAAATCGGCCCTGCGCCGCGAGGGTTTCCTGACTCGGGATGCCCGTGTGGTCGAGCGTAAAAAATACGGAAAGGCCAAGGCCCGCCGTAGCTTCCAGTTTTCAAAACGTTAAAAAAACAGGGGCCTTCAGGCCCCTTCCTCGTTATCCTAGGGGGGTGTTGTTATGCGTTGTGGTTCCCGTTTGGTTTTGTGTTTGCTGGCCTTTATGGCGGCGCCCTTTGTGATGGCCGCCTCCGCATTGGCCATAGAGGACAGAATTCCCGATGATGTGGCCGCGCAGGAAACAGAAACCTGCCTGAAACAGGCCCCCAAAGATCCCGCATGGTTCGGGTCCGTCTATTGCCCCTGTGTGATCCAGCAAACCCAAAACACCATCACCTACACGGATTTTCAGGCCGTGACCAAGGAATTAACCACCCCCGATCCCGCCGCCGGCCGCCCTGCCTTTGAAAGAAACAAAGGCGCCATGGAATCCATCGCCAGAACCTGCATGGTCCTCGTGGAAAAGCGCTCTCTGCGCGAGAAGAACCTCACAAGGGATAGCGTGCCTGCGAATTAGGGGGGTATTCTTTCTGCCCCCTCTCCTTGAGAGGAGGCGGGAATGGGGAATAGAGTGAACCAAATGACCAAACCCACACTATCCCAAGAAACCGAGATTTTATTATACACGGCCCCAGGGCAATCGCATTAGAAATTGCATAATTCTAGGAGGAATTGAGGTTTCAGGAGGGCTTTACGCATGGTTCTTTTGAT
>JBJTVN010000280.1:0-4283 GCA_046081225.1 Alphaproteobacteria bacterium | reverse complement strand
ACCTAAAGCGGACATTCTTAATTTGCTCAAGAGGACATTATCAACTTGCTTTTACATTTTGAAATTTTTTTCTTGGTTTTTTGGTGGGGATGTGGGATATTAAATGTAGTATCTATGGGTTTTTTATGAGTGAAGGCCATGCTTTTAGTCTTAGTGCTGCAATTGCCTTTTGCGCGGCAGGCCAATCCTTTCTGCCTTCCTGCTCTCTTGGGGAAGCCATATTAGGCCCTGAGGAACACTCCGGAGTTTTAGAAAATATCTGGAAGGCCCTTATTGAAGGGATTAAGGGCAGTGGTACTTCTTTTCAGAGTGCGACTCAGAGGACAGGGCTAGCCATGCAATCCGCTTCTTCATCTATTATTGACACGATGAATCGAATGGCAAATTTGAGGCTGGGTCTTCAGGCTCAAATGGCATAATTTTCATCATCACCTCCCCATCCACCGCAGGGGTTTGGGGGAACCATAGGGCAAATGGGATTAGAGCAAAGCAAAACCATCGTTTTGGGCCGCTGTTTTATCAAAAGTTAAGATGCGGTGGTACCCATAGTGGTTGGCGATGGATTTGATGAGATAATCAGGAAAATCAGCACGTCCCATTTGATAATTGTGCAAAGCCATAAGGCATCTTTCGGGATATTCGATATCCAGAACGGGAACAGACAAGATGCCGTTGAACACGGTTACCAAAGATGCTTTGGGGAGTTGGTATGATGTTTTCAACACCCAAAACGTTTCACATAACACAATACAGTAAATAAAGGCTTTGTTTGATGCCGATAGCGTATCCAACAGCTGTGTTGCTTTTAAGGATTGTTCAGGGTCGTCTTGGATGAGATAACGTACCAAAACATTGGTGTCCAAGGCAATCACGAGGGCGTTCCCGCATGATTGGCAATAGCACGCTCCATATCCGCCAAAGACACAGGGGGGCCTTTGTAGGGTACGCACCCTTTCAGGTCTTGGATGGTAAGCGTTTGACGAGGGTGGCCTTGGTCAAGGGGGTGTTTGTCATGAACGGGGTGGGGGCGCAAGGATGCGGCTTCTTCCAAAGCCCGAAAATCAGACCATGACACCAAAACAGCCGGTTCTGCCGTATCTCTGGTGATTAACAGGGGAATATGGTCCTGACTCAGCCGGTCCATCAGGGTGGATAAGTTTTGGGCAAAGGTGGTTTGATTCACGGTTTGCATGAATAGGGTCCATAAAAACGAACAGTGACCTGATCATAAACCATAAAAAGAAAAATGTCAAATAGACATCGGGTTTGACATCGGGTTTTTTGGGTTGTTTTGGCCGTTGATGACCCCCATCACCTCCCCATCCACCGCAGGGGTTTGGGGAAACCATAGGGCAAAGGCCGCGGCACCTTGGTGGGCCAGCATGGTCGCCCCGTTGATGCCGCGCAGGCCCCGCCGCTGTCCCGCCGCCAGAAATGGGGTCACAGGCGGGTTATAGGATAAATCATAGAGCAAACAATCCGCAGGTAACCCCGACAAATCCGGAACCACCGCCCCGCTGGACAGGGTATTAACCACCATTTGGGCATCAGGGGGCAGGGGGGTGTCCAAGGGGCCCGTCATCAGGGTGGGGGCCAGGGCCCGCAGAGCCTCCGCCCGCCCCAGAGTGCGGTTCAGGACGAGGAGGGGGGCACCCAAAAGCGTCGTCAGTGCCGCCACCACCCCCCGCGCGGCCCCGCCCGCCCCCAAAATAACAACGGGGCGATGGGGGACGGGGCAGGGGGCTTGGGTCACCAAACCTTGCCAAAATCCCACAGGGTCGGTGTTGTGGCCCATGATGGTGCCCTGATGAAACACCAGGGTATTGACCGCGCCGATGGCCTTGGCGTCGGGGGTGACGTCATGACAGAGGGCCAAGGCAGCCTCTTTATGGGGTAAAGTGATGTTACAGCCGATGGCCCCCAAGGCCTGAAGACCCCGAATGGCATGGGGTAAATCCTCAGGCAAAACATCAAAGGCCAAATACCGCGCGGGTATGCCATAACGCCGCAGCCACACGGTATGCATGGCGGGCGATTTGGAATGGGCGATGGGGTGCCCCAGAACCGCCAAGAGCTTTGTGTCCGCAGTGGTCATGATGGCAACAGCCCCCAGTGTCGCAAAGTGTCCATCAGCGGCAACAAAGACAGCCCCTGAATCGTGTCGCTGTCCCCCGTAACCTGCGCCATCAGGTGCAGGCCGGCCCCCTCGATCTGATAACACCCTACGGCGGACAACAGGGTTTGGCTGTTCTGTTGCAGATACGTCTGTAAAAACGCATCGGAAAAATTGCGCATTTTCAGGGTGGGTATGGCCAGATGATCCCACACGGCCTCCCCGCCGCGGTACAGGACCATGGCCGTGGGCAGGGTGTGGGTTTGGTGTCGCAAACGTTTTAAAATGGTTTCGGCCTCGCTGAGGGTTTTGGCCTTGTTGTAGAGGGTTTCCTGAAACACCAAAATCTGATCCGCGGCCAATACCAGCGCTTCGGGATGGCGCAGGGACACATCACGCCCCTTTTGATGGGCCAGAAACACAGCCAGCGCTGACAAGGGGCCCGTGTGTGTTTTTAAAAAGTGGTCTTTGTGGACCTCTTCATCCACCAGAGAGGGCACCTGTGCAAAGGGAATGCCCACACGGGTCAACAGGGCGGACCGCGAGGCACTCTGAGAGGCCAAAATCAAAGGCAAAGTCATGGGGGGGGCGGCCCTTTTGTTAAGAAATTATATCCTTTAACAGAACGTTAATCATTTTTCATCATAATCACAAGGATTCGTTAACCTTTTTACGGCACAAACAGATCACCAACCTTCGTTACGACGTTTTGTTAAGGAGAATGACGCCATGAATACCACCAGCAAAATCAAACTGTTGCAGCGTTCCCCATCCAGCGAGGCCGAAGAGGCCAGCTTTAATCTGGGCATGGTGGAGGGTTTGAAAAAAACCATCCGCCCCGATTTTGATTACGATACGGAATTGATGGTGGCCTCGGATGCTATCAAGGCTCTGATTCGTGAGGGAGAAAATGATGCTCTGGCACTGGAAAAGGCCGTTGGGTATTACAGTGGCCTGATTTATGCCGTGGTGGAGGATGTGTTTGAAGCGCAGGCCTCGGGCTATCAAGAGCTGCACCTGCTGCGCCGTCAGGTGCAGGTTGCGGTTGCCCTTTAAAGGGGCACTACACCCCCGCCAAAACCGCCATGCGTATGGCCACGCCGGCGGTGACTTGGTTTTGAATCACACAGGCCGGATGATCCACCAAGGCACTGGCGATTTCCACATTGCGATTAAACGGCCCAGGGTGCATGATCAGGGCCCCTGATTTCAGGCGGTGTGCATCCTCTTCCTTCAGGCCAAAATCCCTTAAATAGCGTGATAAATCAGGCATCACAGCCATGCGCTCTTTTTGAACCCGCAGCATCATGATGGCATCCGCATCAGGCAAAATGTCCTGCAAGGTTTTGTGCCGTGTGTACGGGCCCGTTATATCCAGAGGATCGTCGTTATCCGGCACAAAATGAACGTGGGCGCCCAAACGGGGCAGCAGGGCCAGATGACTGCGGGCCACACGGGAATATTGGATATTTCCGCAGATGACAATATTTCGGTTTGTCAGGTCATGGCCCCATTGGCCCCGCATCACCAGCACATCGCCCAGCGCCTGTGTGGGGTGGGCGCGGGTGCCATCCCCCGCATTGATCACGCGTACGCTTTGCAGGGAAGACAGTGCCTGCATGGCCCGATTCTCTGGATGCCGCACAGCCACTGTGGTGACGCCCATGGCCGAAAGGGTGCGTACGGTGTCCAGCAGATCTTCCCCCTTTTGAATGGCGCTGGTGGCCATGTCCAGGTTTAAAACCTCCATCCCCAGCCGACGCGCCGCGATGGTAAAGGAACAGCGCGTGCGGGTTGAGGGTTCATAAAACAACGTGGTCAGCCATCCCCCGACTTGGGGATCGGGGATGCGTTTTTGGTAAAAAGCCTCACCGCGGGCCAAAAGATGGTCCAAATCCGCATCCGATAAAGAGGCGATATCCAACAGGTGGTGCATATCAGGTCCTTTCAACCTCGGAAATTACCCCATTTTCCAAACGCACCACCCGATCGGATGTTGAAGACAGATGATCATTGTGTGTGGCAATCAGGGCGGCGGTGCCTTCTTCGTGGGCGGCCGCCAGCAACATTTGAAACACCAGCATGGCGTTGGTGGGGTCCAGATTTCCCGTGGGTTCATCTGCCAACAGGACTTTGGGGCGGTTGGCCAAGGCGCGGGCAATGGCCACCC
>JBJTVN010000279.1:0-4604 GCA_046081225.1 Alphaproteobacteria bacterium | reverse complement strand
GCGTGATGGCGGCCTCGATCATCCCCACTCCGTGCGTTTGACGGCAAAAGGAAGACCATAAATGTTTGAAAGATTTCATAACCATGCCCCGCGGATCGCATTGCTGTTTGAATAAAAATAACGCAAGAGACGCTGTTGATTCCAACATCACCCCCTATGATCCCCCCAAAAGGTTAACAAAGGGTTAACGTTTGGGGGTGTGTGTATCTTTTTTTTAAAATTTTGTGGGTTTTTTTTCTTTCATGGGCCAGCACTGGATTTCCACTTGGCGCCCGCTGGGCGAGAATAACAACCGTCGTTGGGTTTTGGTAAAAATGAACAGCGCATCCCCCCGTTGGGTTTGCCCTTGATTATCATGACATGCCCCCCCATAATGGCCGCCATGGGTTGGGTTTGGACCCCATAGACAGGAACACACGGAATGTCACCACGCAAAAAAATCGCCATTGTGGGCACGGGTATTTCTGGCTTGGGGGCGGCTGCTTTGTTGCATCCCCATCATGATATTACGGTTTATGAAAAAAACGATTATATCGGGGGACACAGCCGCACCGTGGATGTGACCACGCCAGAGGGCAATATCCCCGTGGATACGGGCTTTATTGTCTTTAATCATAAAAACTACCCCCTGCTCACCCGATTGTTTGGTTTTCTGGGGGTGCCTGTGATCAAAAGCAACATGTCTTTTGCCGCCAGCATTAACCAAGGGTGGTTGGAATATGGCACGCAATCGGTGGGCAGTGTTTTTGCCCAAAAACGTAACCTGCTGCGTCCTGCCTTTTGGCGGATGGTGGCCAATGTGTTTCAGTTTCATGCCCGCGCCCTAACTTATATAGACCAAGATCCCAGCATCACCCTGAAAGATTGTTTGGATGATTTGGGCATGGGGCCATGGTTTCGGGATTATTTTTTGCTGGCCATGGGCGGCGCCATCTGGAGCACCCCTCTTTCTGAGATGATGCACTTTCCCGCCCAAACGTTTGTGCGTTTTTTTGAAAATCACGGCCTGCTGAGTCTGAACAACCAACCCCAATGGTACACCGTTTCTGGGGGCAGTCGTGTGTATGTGGCATTGCTGACAGCCCCCTTTCGGGACCGCATTCGCCTATGCCGCGGCGTGCAGCGCCTACGGCGCGACGGCGAAGGGGTTGTGATTCAGGATGTTTCTGGGGAGCAAACCCGCTACGACGAAGCCGTTTTGGCCTGTCATGCCGATCAAGCTCTGGCCATGATGGGGGATGCGGACACTGGGGAGCAGCAGATTCTAGGGGCCTTTGCCTATCAGCCCAACCAAGCGGTGCTGCATAGCGATGTGGGCTTTATGCCGCAGCGTCGGGCCGCGTGGGCCAGCTGGGTTTATTTATCTGAACATAGGGCAGATCAATCCCCCGTGGTGTCCTTAAGTTACTGGATGAACACTTTACAATCCTTGCCCACACCCACCCCGTTGATGGTGACGTTAAATCCGGGGCGTGCCCCTGCACAGGCGTTGGTGCACAACACCTATACCTTTGAACATCCCCTGTTTGATGCCAAGGCCATTCAATCTCAAAGGCGCATGGATGCTCTGCAGGGCCAAAATCGCCTGTGGTTTTGCGGGGCCTATCAACGGTATGGCTTTCACGAAGATGGTTTGGCCAGCGCCGTTGCGGTTGCCCAAAAGATGGGAATCCAGCCACCATGGTAGGGGGGGGCCAAATTTATACCGCCCGCGTGATGCACAAACGGCTGTTTCCCAAAGAAAACACCTTTGCCTACGGCGTGTATTACATGGCTCTGCCCTTGCCGGCAGAAAAAATCTCCAGCGTTTGGGGAACCTTTGATCCCCGCGATGTGGGATACCGCGATGGTCGGGATCCTTTGGAATGGGTCAGGGGGCTTTTGACGGATCAGGGGCTGTGTGAAATTATAGAGACCATCACGCTCATCACCATGCCCAAGATTTTTGGATATGTGTTTAATCCCGTGAGTTTCTATTTATGCTTCAATACCCAAAGGGCCTTAAGGGCCGTTGTGTGCGAGGTTCATAATACCTTTGGGGAGCAGCACAGTTACGTTTGCTTTAATGCCGATCATCGCCCGCTGGATGCGGACACATGGTTTTGTGGCCAAAAGGTGTTTCATGTGTCGCCTTTTTTGGAAAGAAACGGCACCTATCGCTTTCGGTTTGATTGGCAAGAGCATCGTTTAGGCATTGGGATTGATTATTATGACGAAAACGGCAAAAAACAGCTCATCACCACCCTTTGGGGCACGTTTTCCCCCTTAACCAAAAAAAACTGGCGTTTGGCGTTTTGGCGTCATCCCCTTGTGACCCTCAAAGCCATTGTTTCGATTCACAGACAAGCCCTGCGCTTGGCCCTGTATGGCCTGCGGTATAAACCCAAACCCCCTGCATTGCCAGAGACAGTCAGCGTGTGTGACAAACAACCGAAGGGTTGATCTATCCCTTCATCCGCGATGTGATGTTAAGGGATAGGCCATAAGGCAAGGCCCGAAGAAGTTTCAAAAGCATCGTAAACCGTTTGGGAAAGTGAATTTCAAACCGTTTGGATAGCAAACCATTGGCAATGGCGATGGCGGCTTGGTCGGGCTCGATCATCATGGGCATGGAAAAATCGTTTTTGTCGGTGAGGGGGGTTCGGACAAATCCCGGACTGATAAGCTTCACATCGATTTGATGACCCTCTTCGGCGTGCAGGCTTTCCGCCAGATTGATGATGGCGGCCTTGGTGGCACTATAGGGCTGGCCCTCTGGTAATCCCATATAGCCAGCCACACTGCCACACAGGGCCATTTGCCCATGCTGCTGCCGCAGGAAAGGCAGGGCGGCATCAATCAGATGAAACGCCCCCATCAGGTTGATGGTGACAATCTGATGACTTTGGGGGATATCAAGGGCACTCAGGCGCATGGGATCATAGCCCGCTGCCATAAAAATCACGCGGTGAATGGATCCCATGGTCTCTTTGATGGCACAGGCCACGGCTTGTGTGGCCTGTGGGTCCGTAATATCCAGGGGAAACACACGGTGACGATCGGTTCCCAAAGAGGCACACAGATCCTGCAAAGCCTCTGCCCGACGCGCCGAAAGGGCCAATCGAGCCCCCCTTTGGGATAAAACCTGTGCCAAAGCGGCCCCAATGCCACTGCTGGCACCCACCAACCAAACCACCTGATTTTGATAGGTGTTCAGGGTCATGGGGTTTGCTTTTGCATGAATAAGGTCAACTCCGCCACCGTAAAGCCAAACTTTTTCAAATACGACCGATTCACCACCACACCATCATTCATGGCCCACATCCAATCATCAAAACGAATGCGGTATGTGCTGCCGTCCACGTCCAAATCCATCACATAATTCCAGCGCACGGCACTGCCCAAGGTCTCTCCCTTGGCAATGCCCAAAATATCAGATGCGGTGCCTTCGTAGCGACCCTCGGCCATTTTTTTAATCTTCCAGATGCGTTGCTGGGTTTTTTTCGTGTCATAATAGACAAAATCTTCGGTCAGGGTGCCCTCGTCGCCTTCCCATTTGCCCACCATTTGCACATCAAAACGGCTGACCACGCGGCCGCGCCAATCTTGGATAATCCCCCAGCCTTTGATGGGGCCGTTAAAATAGGTTTTGATGTCCGCTTGGGGGGTTGTCTCTTTGTATATGTCCATAGTGTGTCCTGCGCATCCACTAAACATAAGCACCATCCCCATTAAGCTTAATAGTTTTACAAGTCTCATACAGTCCTCTTAGACGTTTTGATAAAAAAAGCATACAGAAATCCTGCCGCAATGAGTTTGAAAACACACGGGATCAACGCATAGCCCCACGACAAAGCCAAGAGGGTCTCGGGGGTGTTGACCGCTTGGGGTTGAAAGCCCGCAGCATCCAGCAATGGCAGCGCAATGACAGAGGCCAAAGCCAAGCTGGACTTGGTCAGAAACGCCAAACAGGCGTAATGAATCCCTGAAAAACGGTGGTTATTATAGCGGTGAATATCATCCGATAACAACGATGGGGGCAGTGTCAAATCGGCCCCCAAGGCCATACCAGACACCACGCAAACTACGGCGTAGGGCCACACGTCCCCCGCCCCCAAAAAAAACGCCCCCACAAACCCACCCACCGCCAAAAGTTTTGATCCCAACCATGCCCGATGCTTCCCATGACGCATACTGATTTTTTTCCACAGCGGCATACCCAAGGCGCCAGATAAAAAATAAAGCAACAGAAAGGGCCCCGTCATGTCCTCTGCCCCCAGAAGGTCACGCACATAAAAAATCACCAATACGGCGGGAATGCTAGAGGCCAACATGCTGACCGCATACACAAAAAATAATTTTAAAGTGCGCCGTGGCAAGGCCCGCAGCCCGAGGAAAAGAGACCCATGATCGGACGTGTCTTTTATGTCCTGATGCGTTTGTTGTTGTGCACGGTGCAAAGCAGGGGATAAGCTGAGAAACGCCCAAACCCCAAGCCCCATCAAAACCGTTAAAACACCCGCATACCATAAAAACACGTGATCCTGAGGCACGGTTTTTGCCAACAGGGTGGGCAGGGAAACGGCAATCACCAAGCCCACCAAACCAAAGGCCTCTCGCGCACC
>JBJTVN010000278.1:0-3950 GCA_046081225.1 Alphaproteobacteria bacterium | reverse complement strand
AGAACCCGCAGCACTTCATCGGGGTTACGGCCCACGCTCAGGTCCGTGACCATCACAAAGCGAATGATGCCCTCTGGGTCCACGATGAAGGTGGCCCGCTGGGACACGCCGGCTTTTTCATCCAAGATGCCCAAACTGGCGCTCAGCTCGCGCTTCACATCCGCCAGCAAGGGATAGGGCAGATCGTTCAGATCCGCGTTGTGTTGACGCCATGCCAAGTGCACAAACTCGCTGTCCACACTGGCGCCCAAAACTTGGGCATCACGGTCTTTGAAATCCTTGATTTTTTTTCCAAAGCCCACCAGCTCTGTGGGGCAGACAAAGGTAAAGTCTTTGGGGTAAAAAATGAACACCAACCATTTGCCGCTGTAGGTTTTGTTGTCAACGGTGACAAAGGCATCCTTGAGCTGTGTGGTGGCTGTGGCCGTTACGGAAAAAGAGGGAAAAGGCTGTCCAACGCCGAGCATAATTGAAGTCTCCTGAAGATTATAATGTCATACACTTTTACCCAAAGATATGGGGCACTTCATGGGGGGTGTCAAGGGGGTTCGATATTGCTCTTTGTTAAAAACTGTTGCCATTCTGGGGAGAGCTGCAATACTCTGATTTACATTATGGCCAAAAAGAAAAAACATAAGCGCAATCTTGGTGGCAAAAGGCAGAAACCCTCTGTCAAAAGGCCGCAGCGCCACCCCCTGCTTTGGGGATTAAAATGGGTGGCCACCGTTGTGGTGTGGGGGCTGATTGGGTTTTTGATCTTTTTGGGGATTTATGGGTACAATCTGCCGGATGTGGCCACATTGACAGAGCCAGACAGGCGGTCGCCATCGGTGGAGATCCTCTCGGCGCGGGGGGAATTGCTGACCACATATGGCCCCCTGATGCGAGAGCCCCTAACCTATGCTGATTTTCCCATTCCCTTGGTTCATGCTCTGCTGGCGGTGGAGGATCGGGATTTTTTCAATCACGGGGGCCTTGATTTTTGGGCCCTGCTGCGGGCCAGTATGGTGAATCTTTACGAAGGGCGCGTGGTTCAGGGGGGCAGCACGCTGACGCAGCAGCTGGTGAAAAACCTGTATCTGACCAACGAAAGGTCCATAGATCGCAAACTGCGCGAGGCCATTTTGGCCTTTTGGATCGAGCGCAAACTGTCCAAAGAAGAAATCCTGACCCTGTATCTAAACCGCGTCTATTTTGGTGCCGGTGCCTACGGTGTGGATGCGGCGTCCAGTCGGTTTTTTGGCAAATCTGCGCGGGATTTAACCCTGCCAGAGGCGGCTTTGGTTGTGGGGTTGGTTAAGGCCCCATCGGACCTAAACCCCCTGCGCAGCCCCGAAAAAGCCATCGAGCGGCGCAATGTGGTGCTGCAGGAAATGCTGGAATCCGGCTTTATCACGCGGCATCAGGCCAACCAAGCCAAACAGGCCCGCATGGCCATACGTCGCCCCCTCGCCGGCCCCAACGTGCGTTTTTTCACCGATTGGATCATGGAACAGCTGCCGTACTATGTGAATGCCAAGGATCATTTGTGGCTGCGGGTGGACACAACGCTGGATTTAAACGCCCAGAATCGGGCCGATCTGGCGACGGAAAACATCATGAACCGCTACGCCTTGGATAATAATGTTTCCCAAGTGGGAACGGTCAGTTTGCGCCCCAGCGGGGCCATTGTGGCCATGGTGGGGGGGATTGCCTATGACTTTTCCCAGTTTAATCATGCCACCCAAGCCAAACGCCAACCTGGGTCCGCCTTTAAAACCTTTGTGGTGCTGGAGGCGCTGACCCGTGGCTTCACCCCCACCAGCCCGCTACAGGACACACCGCTGACCATCAAAACATGGAAACCCCAGAATTTTCAAAATCAATTTCACGGCACCGTCAGTTTGCGGGAGGCCTTTGTGAAATCCTATAATATCCCCCACATCCGCCTGATGCAGGCTGTGGGGGTGCGCCCTGTGTTGGAACGGGCGCGGTCCATGGGGATCAGCGCACCGCTGCGGGCGGACCTCAGCACGGCGCTGGGCAGCAGCGAGGTGTCGTTGTTGGAGCTCACCACAGCCTACGCCGTTTTGGCCAATCAGGGGCATCTGGTGTTGCCCTATGGCATCACCCGTATTGTGGATCAAAGTGGGAATGTCCTGTATCAACGCAAAGGCACCGAAAAAACCAGACGTCTGGTGGATGAAGCCACCGTGGCCACCATGGACAGCCTGTTGGAGGCGGTTGTGAACGATCCTGCCGGTACAGGCCGCGCCGCGCAGTTGCCCAACCAAAAGGCCGCAGGAAAAACAGGCACCAGTCAGGATGCGCGGGATGCGTGGTTTGTGGGGTACACGGATGCTCTGGTGACGGGGGTCTGGATGGGCAACGATGACCGAAGTCCCATGGACAATGTCACCGGCGGCACCCTGCCGGCCATGCTCTGGCGGGATATGATGGCAAGCGGCGGGAAGCGGTAGCCACCCCCAGCAGGGTTTTACCCCCCCTCCCCCCGCAAACAGACCTTATTCCCCGGATAGCGGTGCAGGCGGCCCGCCAGTTGCAATTCCAACAACAAACAGTGAACCAAGGGCGACGGTAGTCCCAACGCCCGAATCAGTTGATCCACACCCACGGGGGTGGTGTCCAGCATGGCCAAAACATCATCGCGGGCGGCGTCCATGTCTTCGGTGCGGACGTGTTGCATGGTTTGCCACGCATGCCATGGATCGTCATTGTTTTGATCCTGTAATAATGGGGTTTGGAGGCTTTGGGATTCCAACAGGGCGATGACATCCTCGGGCCCTGTGACCAGATGGGCACCCTGTTTAATCAAGCTGTTGGTGCCGGCGGCGCGGGGATCACTGGGGGACCCGGGCACGGCGAAGACCAAACGATCTTGGGCCTTGGCCATTTTGGCGGTGATGAGGGAGCCTGAGCCCTCCGTGGCCTCCACCACAATCACAGCCGAAGACAGCCCCGCCACAATGCGATTGCGCCGCGGGAAATCATGGGCATACACGGGGGATCCAAAGGGCCGCTCGCTGACCAGCAATCCCCTTTCCCCGATCTGGTGAAACAGGGGGGTGTGCTTGGGCGGATAAATGTAATCCAAGCCCCCAGGCAAAACGGCGAGTGTCCCTGTGTCAAGGGCCCCCTCGTGCGCCGCCCCGTCAATGCCCAGTGCCAAACCAGAAATGATGAGGTATCCGGCCTTTCCCAGATTCTGCGCCAACAGGCGCGTGTAATTCATGTTGTTCAGGGATGCCCGCCGCGTGCCCACAATGGCCACCCCCGTTTTGGATAACAAAGACACCTGCCCCCGCAAAAACAACAGCGGCGGGCAATCCGCAATGTCCCGCAGGGCGGCAGGAAATCTGTGTTCATTATACACAATCACCTGCGCCCCCATGGCGTCACACAGCTCCATTTGTTTATGCACATCGGTTAATGACGGAATCAACAGGGGTTTTTTCCGCCCCCCCCGTCTGGCATAATCCGGTAAGGCCGACAGGGCCTTTTCCGCCGTCCCATGACGGCCAATCAATTGAAAAAACGTGGCTGGCCCCACATTTTCCGTCATGAACAGGCGCAGCCACGCGGTTTTTTCTTCTGGGGAAATTGTGTCATACAGTTTCATGGCGTGGCTTTCTTGCTCAGATCAATGGGGGATTCTTGGCCCTGCCGCAAACGGCGCATGTTATCCCGATGACGCCACAACACCAACACAGAGATCACCACCAGCGGCACCATCCCCCCCCAGCCCATGACAATCCCAAACACCACTGGCATCACCACAACGCTCACCACGGCCGCCAAAGAGGAATACCGCCACATCAGCGCCACCCCCAACCACACAACGGCAAAGCTCAGACCCAAAACAAAACTGATGCCCAGATACACGCCCAAGGCCGTGGCCACGCCCTTGCCGCCCCGAAATTTCAAAAATACGGGAAAACAATGCCCCAACA
>JBJTVN010000277.1:0-3418 GCA_046081225.1 Alphaproteobacteria bacterium | reverse complement strand
CGTCTGCCCACCGCCCTTGCACACGGTGTAGCGGGTGTTGGTGTAAAAGGTATTCAGAATGTCCAACGCGGATAGGCCCTGGGCTTCATAGGGGGCCAGAGGACCCTCGGCCCGCTTTTTCGCCGTCGCCTCGTTATCCAGACACATCAAAAACGTCGTCACGGGCAATTTGCGGCGGCGATCAATGCGCACATACAAAATATCTTTGGCATCAAATTCAAAATCCAACCACGATCCGCGATAGGGAATCACACGGGCATTATAAAGATATTTCCCCGACGCGTGGGATTTCCCATTGTCGTGATCAAAAAACACCCCAGGGGATCGGTGCATCTGGGATACAATCACGCGCTCGGTCCCGTTCACCACAAAGGTACCGTTTTCCGTCATCAGGGGGATGTCGCCAACGTAAACCTCTTGTTCCTTAATGTCGCGGATGGAGCGGACCCCCGTGTCCTCATCCAAATCCCACACCACCAGACGCAGCGTCAACCGCAGGGGGCACGCAAAGGTAATCCCACGCTGCTGGCATTCCTCAACATCGTACTTAGGGGCATCAAAATCATAGGACACATATTCCAACTGCGCCCGATTGGCGTAATCCGCGATGGGAAAAATGGACTGAAACACCTCGTGCAGGCCCACCCGCAAACGCTCTGCATGGGGAATGTCCATCTGCAGAAAGTGGGCACAGGAATTCCGCTGAACCTCAATCAGGTTGGGCATATCCACAACTTGGGGGATTTTTCCAAAACTCTTACGAAGACGTTTGCGCGAAGTGAACGAAGCAGCCATAGGGATAAACACTCTCTAAATCACGGGCAAAGAGGGAAGGGGTGAGCAGGCCAAAAAAGAAAAATGCATAGAACCCAAAGGGCACGCCTGTCAAAAGGATCACAAAGAATGACCTTATGACACAGTCGCGCCCTTTGGGCAACACATTTTTACAGGGGTTTACTTAATTTCAACCTTGGCACCAGCGGCTTCGACTTTTTTCTTAATCTCTTCCGCTTCTTCTTTCTTCACGGCTTCTTTGATGGGCTTGGGGGCGGCTTCCACCAAGTCTTTGGCCTCTTTCAGACCCAGACCCGTGATGGCGCGAACCTCTTTGATCACGTTGATTTTGTTGTCACCGGCGGAGGCCAAAATCACATCAAACTCTGTTTTTTCCTCAACGGCAGCAGCCTCACCACCACCGGCAGGGGCCGCAGCCACGGCCACAGGGGCTGCGGCAGACACACCCCACTCGTCTTCCAGTCTTTTGGCCAGCTCAGCGGCCTCAAGAACGGTCAAAGCGGAAAGATCTTTAATGATCGCGTTTAATTTATCAGACATAAAAAACTCCTATTGATGGTCTGAGGGGGAAGGTTACTTTTTGCTGTAGGCTGACAAAAGCCGCGCCAGCTGCGCAGCCGGTGCCTGAACAACACCTGCAATTTTGGTGGCGGGGGCCTGAATCAGGCCGATCAACATACCGCGCAGAACATCCATGGACGGCAGCTTGGACAGGGTGCGCACGTCCTCGGCAGACAGCAAACGCCCATCCATCACGGCGCTGAGCACCTGCAGATGGTCCGGAAATTTCTTTTCTTCATCCACCAGAACCTTGCACAGGCCCACGGGATCCTGACCCGTCACAACGGCGGTACGGCCCACGAATGCGGGGGTTAAAACCTCGCACACTGTGCCCTGAACGGCCAGACGGCACAGGGTGTTTTTGGACACCTGCAGCGACCCCCCCGCATCCCGCACAGCACGGCGCAGGCCCAAGGAATTGGCCACGGTATAATCCGTTTTTTTCACAACAATCACAATGGAGGCATGGGACACAGCCTCTTTCACAGCGGCAATATAAGCAGGCTTTTCTGAACGTAACATAGCTTTCCCCAAACACAACACACAGGCAAAAAAACAGAAAGCAGGGGAGGTGAGATCAAACCAAGACACCCCCAAGCAAGGGGCGCCTTTTCATGGCTTTGACCAACATCTCGTGCGGGCTTTACGTTTTTAAAGGTTTAAAAACACCGGCAGTCTGCAACGTTTTTTCAAAAACAGGATGGCTATATAGCACAGCGGGGCAGGGGGGCGCAAGGGGTTTTTTTGCAGGGGTTTTTTTACAAAAAAATCCTAGCATCCCCCGCAAAATCTGCTACCTGTTACCTGTCACCTGATTCCTGTTACCTGTATGAAAGAAACCCACCCCCTGCGCGATGTGAACCCTGTGGCGGCGGCCAAGGCCAGCACGCTGTCCGATGCTTTGCCGTATATGCGCCAGTATGCGGGGCGCACCGTTGTCATTAAATTCGGCGGGCACGCCATGGGGGAAGACAGCCTGACCGAGGCCTTTGCCCGTGATATTGTCCTGATGAAACAGGTGGGCATGAACCCCGTGGTGGTCCACGGCGGCGGCCCCCAGATCGGGACCATGCTGGAGCGTTTGAAAATCAAAAGCGAATACATCGACGGCCTGCGCGTTACGGATGCCGCCACGGTGGAGATTGTGGAGATGGTCCTGTGCGGGTCCATCAACAAAAACATCGTCAGCGCCATCAACAGGGCAGGGGGGCACGCCGTGGGACTCTCTGGCAAAGATGGCCAGCTGATCGAGGCCCGCAAGCTGCGCCACCGCCCCACGCAAAAAACCGATTCCAACATCGAACGCCTGCTGGATTTGGGCTTTGTGGGGGAGCCCACCTTTGTCAACCCCCACGTTCTGGATGTTTTGGCGGAATCCGACATCATCCCCGTCATTGCCCCCATTGGCATGGACCCGAACGGCCAGACCTATAACATCAACGCCGACACCGCAGCCGGCGCCATTGCTGAGGCCATGGAGGCCACGCGCATGCTGCTGCTCACCGATGTGGTGGGGGTTTTGGACAAAGACAAAACGCTGCTGCCCAAAATCACCTTTTCTCAGGCCCAGAAAATGATCGAAAATGGCACCATCACGGGCGGCATGATTCCCAAAATCCAAACCTGCCTGCACGCCATATCCCGCGGCGTCGGCGCCGCCGTCATTCTGGATGGCCGCATACCCCACGCCCTGCTGCTGGAAACCTTCACCTCAGAGGGGGCAGGGACAATTATTATGGAGGGGTAGGGGGGGGCGGCCCCCCCAACCCTCAAGAAACCTTCTTCACCAGCCAATCCCAAACTTCCGTGAACAAAACCTCTGTCTGAGTGGGGACGGCGGCCGCGGCCCCCTGGCCGCTGCCTGCCTGCTTGCTCCGGGGGTGCAGGAGGGTGCAGGAGCGCTGTGGTCAGCAGCGCTGCGGTGGCGGGTGATAGAGCGCCGTGCGTGCTCAGCAATGGCACGGCTGCCCAACAGAAGAATGTGTGCAGTGCTGGCCAGTCATTGCGATCTCCGCCTCGTGCCTGCTACCTGCCCACACCCTGGGGATGTCACAGCAAAGGG
>JBJTVN010000276.1:0-4766 GCA_046081225.1 Alphaproteobacteria bacterium | reverse complement strand
GATTATTTTTGGGATTGTGCGGGTCCAAAGCCTCAGGGATCTGGGCCTGAACGGGGACCAGATCATCACCACCGGCATGGATATCCTGAACGCCCAGATGATCGGGATGCTGCTGGGGGGCCTGTTATGGGGCACCGTGGGGGACAAGTTTGGTCGGGTCAAGGTTCTGGTGGGATCCATTTTGCTGTATTCCGTGGCCAATATCATGAATGGCTTTGTCACAACGGTTGAAGAATACAAACTCCTGCGCTTCATCGGCGGCATAGGGCTGGCGGGGGAACTGGGAGCCGGCGTTACCTTGGCGCTGGAATGCATGCCCAAACCCCTTCGCGGACTTGTGTGGGCCATCATCGCGGGGGTAGGGGTTCTGGGGGCGGCTTTGGCAGAAATCATTGTGCATTATGTCAGCTGGCGCGACGCCTATATCATCGGGGGGGTCATGGGATTGGTGGTGCTGTGTTTCCGCTTCACCCTAACAGAATCCACCATGTTCAAATGCCATCAGGCCGATAACGTCACCCACGGCAGCTTTCTGGCGATTCTGTCCCAGCGGACTTTGCTGAAAAAATACTTGGCCTGCGTGTTCATCGGGGTGCCCATCTGGTTTGTTATTGGGCTGCTCGTTTATTTTTCCCCCGAGTTTGCCAAGGCCCTGAACCTGCAGGGACCCGTCACCGCCGGCAAAGCCATTATGTATATGTACATCGGCATGTCCATCGGCGACATCAGCAGCGGCTTCGTCAGCCAAGCCCTGAAAAGCCGCCGCAAAGCCATTCAGATTTACATGATGGGCTTGGCCGCAGGGGTTGGGGTATACAGCCAGTTTTCTGGTGCCACCGCAGGGCAATTTTACACCATGCTGGTGTTTTTGGGCATCGGTGCTGGATATTGGGCCCTGATGGCCATCAATGCGTCCGAGCAATTCGGGGTCAACCTCCGCGCCACCGCCGCCACCACGGTGCCCAACTTTGTGCGGGGGTCTGTTGTGTTGGTCACACTGGCCTTTTCCGCCCTGCGCCCTGACATGGAGATGCTGCAGGCCGCCATGGTGGTGGGGGTCGTGGTCTTTGCCTTGGGGGCTGTGGCCGCCTGGTGGCTGCCTGAGACCTTTCACAAAGACCTCAACCTGCTAGAGGGGGCCACCAGCCCCGATGATCATGGGCCGCAGGCGGGAAGGGGGGGACAGGCAACCCCTGTATCTTAATAAGGGAGGCCTTAAACCGTTCATGGACCATTCATGCTGAGAGCCCTCCTTTTTGTTTTTGTTGTGTTGATACTGTTTTCGGAACAGACTTGGGCCGAACCCAACAACCCACCTCTATCCCCCCCTGAACTGATCCCCGCCAGCGATCGTTATCCCGAACATCTATCGATGTTTGTCACCCATTTTTTTCGGTGGTTACTGCTACTGGTTCAGTGATCAAGGTACCCACCATGTACGTTGACGATACGTTCGAGTATGCGGAAGTGGATGGTGTGAAGCTGGTATCTTTGCCTCTGCAAGATAACGGTTTGCGTATGGTCTTTGTCTTGCCTCCCAGCTTGCCTCAACTGCTTGAAAACCTCAGCGATGAGTTGTTTTCTGGTTGGCTTGGTGCAATGCGTCGAAGCAAGGTCACTGTGATGATGCCCAAGTTTGATTTCACCTCTGATATCGAACTGACCAGCATTTTGCAGCAACTGGGATTGGGTATCGCCTTCGGGTCTGGTGCTGATTTCTCTGAAATTTCCACCACGCATCTTGAGATTAGCCGCGTTATTCAAAAGGCAAAGATCCAGATTGATGAAGTGGGAGCTGAAGCTGCTGCGGTGACCGCAATGTTTATGACTCGCGGTTTTAATCCTAACCCAGAACCTAAGTATGAGTTCTTTGCAGACCGTCCGTTTGCGGCTTTCGTTCTGACCCAACAGAATGATGTGCTGTTTTCGGCTCTTGTAAATCGACCTGCTTGATTTAAAGCAGCATGCGATTCTGAAAGCACCCCAACCCGCCCTTTACTCTTTACGAGTCAGGGCGGCGCGGGGTGTTTTCTTTTGGGCCCCCCTAACCACCCACCCCCACCTTAACGTGTTGGGGATTCAGGACAGCGGCAACCGTGTCATCATAAACCCGATCCACCGAAAGGGACGCAAGCAAACTGCCCCCGACGCCGGCGCGGGCTTGGGTGATGAGGGCTTCGTGGGGTTCCTGTGTGCGGATGACATGGCCGTTGGGGCCCCAAGGGGCATAAATTGTGTCGGGACTGGGGCCAAACAGCCCCACTGTGGGCACACCAGAGGCCGCCGCCAAGTGCATCAACCCCGAATCATTGCACACCGCCAGCGCGGCATTCTGCAGCACAACAAACAACGCCGGCAATGACAAACGCCCCACCAGATTCAGAAGCGGGCGATCCGCAGGCCAATCCGCCAGAAAGGGATGCACGCGCTCTGTTTCATTGGGCGCCCCCATCAGCACGACCGTCCCCCCCCGCAGGGGGCCATCGGTTAACCGCAGCGCCAGTTCCCGAAAGCGCTCCAAAGGCCATTCCTTGCCCACCCACGTGGCAAAGGGGGCCAAACAAAGCAGGGGGCCCTGCCCCAAATACGGGGCGGCCTCGGCCTGATGCTGGGGCCCATACCATGGACCTAGGGTCATGGACAGGGGGTTCAAGCCGAAGGATGCGGCGATTTGTTTTAACTTATGCTGGGTCTCAAAGCCCTTAGGTTTCACAAACCGATGCCGATGACGGGCCCAAAGGGTATAAGAAAAGGCCGATCCCCGCATATCCACCACACGGTGCCAGCGCAGGGGGGCGTCCTGTTGCCACAAATCCCACCAATGGCGGGCATAGGGTTGTTTTTTAATCACCGTGACATGGGGGGTCAGGGCGGAAAACAGGGGGGCGGATACGGCGCCGCAGGCGATGTGCACCGCACTGGGGTGATCTGCCTCTATAAAATGACGCAACACCCCCGTGGTCAACAACGCATCCCCCAAGGGGGACGGCGCAATAAACAAAAGGCGCCGCATACAGCCCCTGCTTAGTAGCGGTAACGCTCAGGCTTGAATGGTCCATGTTTGGACAGGCCCAGATAATCCGCCTGATCGTCGGTCAAAACCGTCAATTTTGCGCCCAATTTGTCCAAATGCAGATACGCCACCTTTTCATCCAGTGCCTTGGGCAGGACGTAAACCTGATGGTCATACTGTGTGTGGTTGTTCCATAGCTCGATTTGGGCCAAGACTTGGTTGGTGAAGGAGGCACTCATGATCAAACTGGGGTGTCCCGTGGCGCAGCCCAGATTCACCAGACGACCCTCCGCCAGCAAAATCAACCGCTTTTTGTCATGGAAGGTAATCATGTCCACTTGGGGCTTAATGCTTTCCCATGGATAGGCCCGCAGAGCCTCCACCTGAATTTCACAATCAAAATGCCCGATGTTGCACACAATGGCGCAGTCCTTCATGGCCTTCATATGGTTCAGGGTGATGATGTCCTTGTTGCCTGTGGCGGTGACAAAAATATCGGCTTGGGCAACAACATCCTCCAGCGTGGCCACTTGATAGCCTTGCATGGCGGCCTGCAGGGCGCAAATGGGATCAATTTCGGTCACCACAACACGGCAGCCTTGGGAACGCAGGGATTCTGCGGACCCCTTGCCCACATCCCCGTATCCACACACCACAGCCAGCTTGCCGCTCAGGGCGATATCGGTGGCGCGTTTGATGCCATCCACCAAACTTTCGCGGCATCCATACAGGTTATCAAATTTGGTCTTGGTCACAGAATCGTTCACGTTCATGGCGGGGATTTTCAGGGTCCCTTTGGCCGCCATGTCATACAAACGCTGCACCCCTGTGGTGGTTTCCTCGGACACGCCCCGAATACCGGCGAGCAGCTCAGGATGTTGATTGTGAATCACCGCCGTCAAATCGCCCCCATCATCCAAAATCATGTTGGGCACCCATCCCTTGTCCCCAAAGATGGTTTTTTGAATGCACCAGGTGTATTCGTCTTCGGTTTCCCCTTTCCAGGCAAACACGGGAATGCCGGCGGCGGCCATGGCGGCGGCGGCGTGGTCTTGGGTGGAAAAGATGTTGCATGAACTCCAGCGCAAATCCGCCCCCAGCAACACCAAGGTTTCCATCAACACCGCCGTTTGGATGGTCATATGCAAACAACCGGCGATGTGGGCCCCTTTCAGGGGCTGTTGTCCCTGATATTCCTGACGCAAAGCCATCAGGCCGGGCATTTCAACCTCGGCCAGGGCAATTTCCTTTCGCCCCCAATCGGCCAGTGTGATGTCAGCCACTTTGTAATCGGAAAAATCCTTTTGGGTTTGAAGGGCGGTTCGCATGGGCATTCCTCTCACAGTGATTGTATAGGGTTGGGGAGACAACGACCACAGGATACAAAGGGTTCCTCAGGGAACTTAATGGCCTCTGTGGTGATGGTTTTTCCTGTGCAGGCACAAACGGGGGCGGGAATGGCCCGCAAATCCGATGTCACGGCCACACGATCATCAAACACAAAGCAGCTTCCCTGCCATAAATCCTTTTGATCTTGTGTTTGGGAAAAATAATTCAAAATGCCACCCTGCAGCTGATAGACGTGATCAAAGCCCTCGGCTTTCATCATGGCCGCGGCCTTTTCACACCGAATGCCGCCAGTGCAAAACATGGCGACGGGTTTGGTTTTATCGGGCAGGTTCTGTTTAACCCACTGGGGAAATTCATGAAAATGAGCAATACGGGGATTCATGGCGCGGCGAAAGGTGCCAAA
>JBJTVN010000275.1:0-3544 GCA_046081225.1 Alphaproteobacteria bacterium | reverse complement strand
CTTTATATCTCCATCACGCGGGGCGTGCCGGTGACGCGGGATTTTGCCTTTCCCAAAACGCCCTGCGCCCCCGTTTTGACCATCATTCCCTATCGCCATAAACCCATCTCCGAGGGCTTGCGCACCAAGGGCATGACCATCATCATCGCCCCAGATCAGCGTTGGGGCCGATGCGATATCAAGGCCATTGCGCTGCTGGCCCCCTCGTTAGCCAAACAGGCAGCCGCGCAGGCAGGGGCCGATGATGTGTGGATGGTGGATGCACAGGGATTCATCACCGAGGGATCCTCTTGCAATGCCTTTATCGTCACCCAAACGGGGGAGATTCTCACCCGCCCCCCCAGCCACGCCATTTTAAAAGGCATCACACGCACACGCCTGATCGCCCTAGCCAAACAAGCGGGACTGACAGTAACAGAGCGTCCCTTTACGGTTTCTGAATTAAAAGAAGCCGCAGAAGCCTTTATCACACGCACCACGGGTTTTGTCATTCCCGTGACACAGGTGGATCGTCACCCTGTGGGCGGGGGGCGCCCTGGACCTGTGGCGCACACTCTGCTTTCGCTTTATGAAACTTTTGTTCAGGAACAAAAACATGGCCGCTTTACCGACACCACGCGCTTTGCTGTTTGATTGGGACGGCACCTTGGCTGACAGTGCGGCGGTGATTAAACACTGTTACGATGCTGCCACCACCGCCGTGGGTCTTCCCCCCATCAGTATGGAGGATGTGCGTTTTAAGCAAACCCGCTCGGGCCGCGATACCTTTCCAGCGCTGTTTGGGGATCAGTGGCCTGTGGCGAGGGAGGCCTATTACAAAGCCTTCAAAGACATGCATCTCACCCACATTGCCCCGTTGCAGGGGTGTGAAGATATGCTGCGCCGTCTGCGTCCCTTGGGTGTGTTCATGGCGGTGGTCAGCAACAAAACAGGACCCTATTTACGGGATGAGGTTGCCCAGTTTGGGTGGACGCCTTTTTTTGATGCCATTGTGGGGGCTGGCGATGCTGTGCGGGACAAACCCGATCGGGCCCCTCTGGATTACGCCCTGTTGGGGACGGATATGGTGTGCGCCCCAGATGTGTGGATGATTGGGGATTCTACCACGGATATGCTGGCTGCCCGTCACGCCGGCGTTACAGGGTTGTTAATGCGGGATATCCCTCCCAAAGAGAAAGAATTTGACGACTGCGCCCCAAATCTTTATGTATCCTGTGCAGATGATTTAACCCAACTTTTAGAAAGTCTTGGTTTACTAGAAAAATTAGGGTAAGCAAGAGTCAGAACCTGAGCAACACAACAAAACAAACAAGCAAAACAAAATTGGGTGGACCATGGCCGATAAGAATAATTTACAAGACATCTTTTTAAACCACATCCGGAAAAACAAAATCTCTGTCACAGTGTTTCTGGTGAACGGGGTTAAGTTACAGGGCAGTGTGACATGGTTTGACAACTTTTGTATTCTGCTGCGGCGGGATGCCTATACGCAGTTGGTGTACAAACATGCCATTTCCACCATCATGCCTGTGAACCCTGTGAAGTTGTTTGATACCGATGATGAGGCTGATTTGCCTCAAGAGACTTAAGCCCCCTTCATGACCTTGGTGCGTCTCGGATGCCGCAGCAGTGATTTGGCCAAAGCCCAGGCGGCTTTGGTGAAGGCGGCGTGTGGCCCTTTGGGATATGATTTTGTCGAAACAGATATCACCACCACAGGGGATCGCATAACGGATCGACCCCTGTATGAGGTCGGCGGAAAAAATTTATTTTGCAAAGAAATCGACATGGCCCTACGCCAAGGCGTCATCGACTGGGCCGTGCATTCCCTGAAGGATGTAGAATCCGATCTGGACCCTGATTTGGTTTTGGCCGCTGTGTTGCCCGCCGAGGATCCAGAGGATGTTCTGGTGGTGAAAGATGCATCATGGCGCAGCTTGGATGATATTCCTCTTGGGGCTCGCGTGGGCACCAGTTCCCTGCGCCGCGCCGGTCATTTGCGGGCTGTGCGGGATGATTTGGTTGTGCAGTCCTTGCGCGGCAATGTGCCCACGCGTTTAAAGGCCCTGAATAACGGGTTTGATGCTGTGATTTTGGCCCGTGCGGGCCTGAATCGGCTGGGGATTCGCCCTGCGTGGATTCCCCTTTCCATCGCCATAATGACGCCCGCTGTGGCCCAAGGGGTCATTGGCATTGTGGTGCGGCGCGAGGATGCACCCCGCTGGTCAAAGGCTTGGGCTGTTTTGGACCATGCCCCCACCCGCACCCGTGTCACGATGGAGAGGGCCTTGCTTTCGGCCCTAGGGGCCACCTGCAAAACCCCCATTGGTGTGTATGCGGAACGTCACCCCACGGATTCCCTAACATTACATGTTTCTATGGTTCACCCCCAGAGCGGTGTGCGGTGGTATCAAGCCTATCCTGCCCCCACTTTAGGGGATATTGTATCTATTGCCCGCGACATTACCCTTCATGTGCCTAAGGCCGTGATGGACTGGTAATTGCCCCTTTTGTTCCTTTGATTTTGGTATCGTTTTTTTCTGGCATCTCTGGGATGGGCTGTGCTAAAAAATCATTATTGATTTTTCATTCTGAAAGGCCTGTATCATGATGATTTCCCGCTTTGTCAAAGCCGTTTCCCTTTTTTCGATTGTGCTGCTTCTGTCATCCTGTGCCCGCAATCTGGATCCCAATGTGTATTCTGAACGCGATGCGGGGGCAGTGTCTGATACGTTTCAGGGGGTTGTGCTCAGCTCTCGCCCCGTTATTGTGGGGGGGGCCGATGAAACCTTGGGCAACACCACGGGGTTGGTCGTGGGGGGGATTGCTGGGGGATTAGCCGGCAACCAGTTTGGAAAGGGATCTGGTAATGTTGCCGCCACTGTGGGCGGGGCGTTGGTCGTGGCCGCCTTGGGCGCCGCCATAGAGGGGGAACTGTCCAAACAGCCTGGCATTGAATACGTCATCAAAATCTGGGACAACAACAGTGCCTACACCACCGACGAAACGGTGGAGGATTACAAAGGCCGCACCACCAAACGCAAAAAAGATGTGCGCCGCGACAACGAACGGGTCCTGACCATTGTTCAGGGTCCACAATCCAAAATGGAGGTCGGCCAGCGTGTGTTTGTGATTGTTCAGGCCAACGGGCGGTCCCGCGTGATTTTGGACAACAGCGGCACAGGCATTGTGAACGCCAAGCCAACGCCCACAAAGTAACCCCCCATGATCAAAACGCGTTTTGCCCCCAGCCCCACGGGTCGTTTGCACGTGGGCAACATCCGGATTGCCTTGATTAACTGGATGTTTGCCAAAAAGCACGGTGGCAATTTTCTGCTGCGTTTTGATGATACGGATACGGACCGATCTGAAAAGGTGTTCGAAGATGGGATTGTTCAGGATCTTTTGTGGCTGGGGTTGACCTTTGATGAAACGGCCTATCAATCCCGCCGGTTTGATCGGTATGAAGCCATCCGGCAGCACCTGATCGCCACGGGTCGTTTGTACCCCTGTTATGAAACGGGGGAAGAGCTGGCCATTAAAC
>JBJTVN010000274.1:0-1692 GCA_046081225.1 Alphaproteobacteria bacterium | reverse complement strand
CCTGAGCCTTCTCGACGACGTTCTGGCTCTTATTGCCAGCAAGGGTTATAAAATGCCCTATTATAGCAGTCGTATTCCTGCGGGTTCCCCTTTAGAGCCCTCTGGTGATATCGAAGATTATCTGACCCCCAATGACCTCATCCCACATCCTGACAGCAGCTTTATTGTCCAAGTGCATGGGGACTCCATGATCAAGGCCGGTATCTTTGATGGCGATCTTCTTGTGGTGGACGAGAGCATGCAGGCGCATCATGGCCAGATCGTGCTGGCCAGCATGGATGGTGAAGCCACCGTCAAGCGGCTGGAAACTACCAACGGCATTATACGGCTTTTGCCAGAAAACGATTATTTTCAGCCAATTGATGTTTCAAAAGGATCGGAATTTAGGATTAATGGGGTGGTTGTAGGGTCATTCAGAAAATTTTGATGATGTATACCCTTGAAAAAACGCCCGCTGCCCCTCCCAATCCTCTGGCCACACCTTCCTAATGAGATCCTGCAGCAGAAGGGCTTTGGGCTGCGTCCCCTCCAGAATCGCCAGTTTCAGATCTGGGGCTAGGAAATTGAGCCGCATCAGTCGGGAGACGGTGGCAGTATCAACATTATGACGCTCGGCGATTGCCTCCATGCTTTGGGCTTTGCCGGATTCAATGTCTTTCTGCCATTGCCAAGCTCTCAGCAAAGCCTTGATGAGCGGCGCATCGGGTTCGCGTTTTGGTGCAAGAGCGGGTGCGAGGGTATGGCCTTCTGGGGTCACAATCATTTTGCGTCCCCCACGCCGCTTGAGACAAAGGGGAATGTGAATATTCACCGTGGTGGGCGTAAAAGAAGGGCTCATATTTGTATGGCCTCCCGCGCCTGTAATTCATTAACAAGTGAGGTGAGCCCATCGGTGCGCAGCCGCAAATCCACACCCTTGGGGCTGACCACCACTTGGGCAATCAGCAGATGCAGGATGCGGGCCTGCTCAGCGGGAAACAGGTGATCCCAAAGGGCTTGCACGTTTCCCATGGCATCCATCACGTCTTTTTCTGTGATGCCTTCATCGTGAGTATGGGCCGCTTTCCACGTGCTGACCACCATCTCTGGGGTGCGAAACATTTGGGCAAGTTGGCCCAAAACCACGTCTTCCACTTCACCAGCGGGGATAGTGCCCACGGGACAATCGGTGCATTTGGCTTTCATGACGGCACTGGGCGCGTAATAGCGATACAGTTTACCCTTTTTGCGGGTGTGGGTGGGGGTCATGGCACACTGACAGCCCGAACACGTTAAAATCCCTTTGAGCAAAGCTGGGGTTTTGGCCCCATTTTCATTGCCTCGTTTAAAGGGATTTTCGGCCATGATGGCGCGGACCCGATCCCAAGTCTTGCGGTCGATGATTGCCGCATGCTGGCCATCATAAATCTGTCCCTTGTGATGGATTTCACCAAGATACATCGGGTTGCTCAGCACTTTGTACACCGTGCCTTTATCCATCAGCGTGCCGATTTTCTCCCGCCCTGTTTGGGTGGTATAGCTTTTGGTGCGGCAGCCTTTGGCCCGAAGCTCTTTGGCCAGTGCCGTGCAAGAGCGCAGCGTCAGGAACCGCTGGAAGATATGCCGCACCGTTTTGGCTTCCTCAGGATTCGCCACCAATTTTTTCTCAACGATATCATAACCCAGCGGAGGACAGCCGCCCATCCACATCCC
>JBJTVN010000273.1:0-1962 GCA_046081225.1 Alphaproteobacteria bacterium | reverse complement strand
GGCAAACAGGGCCCTGCCCAGGCGGATCATGGTGGATCCAGCGGCGATGGCGGCGGGGTAATCTTCGCTCATTCCCATGGAAAGGTGGGGCAGGTTATGGGCTTTGGCCAAAGTCGCCAGCGTCTGAAAAAACGGCGCGGGATTTTCATCAACGGGGGGAAGCGTCATAAGGCCCTCAATCATCAGGCTATAGTCTTGACAGACTTTAAGAAAATAAGGTAGAGTTTCTTTTAGGATCCCCCCTTTTTGACTTTCCCCACCCAAATTCACCTGCACCAACAGACGGGGCAGCTTTGCCTTCTTTTCATCCCGCAAAACGGCCAGCTGTTCCACCAATTTCACACGGTCCAGCGTGTGGATCACATCACAATATTGAACAATGCTGGGCAGCTTTTTGCTTTGGATTTGACCAATAAAATGAACGGTAACATCGGGGTACAGGGTGCGGCGATCCTGCCAATGTTCCAGCATATCCTGTTGTCTGTTTTCCCCAAAGTGTCGTATGCCGGCGTCGTAGGCGTCCTTGATCGCCTGCGGAGGTTGGTGTTTGCAGGCGGCAATCACCACAGGTAAAGGACGGGGGGGCTGGCCAAGGGCCCCAATATCCTGCATAATCGTCTGATAGCGCTCCGCCAGAGAAGCCAGAGAAGACTGTTGCATGATGAAATATCCCCTGCCCTGTGTGTTTTGGTTATGGGACGATGATCGTCCCCAAGATATCAGCGCCGTGATCTCTGCCCTGCCCCGCCGCAGTGGTTTGATTTTACGCAGCCGTGGGTGTTTAAAGCCCCTGAAAGACACCGTACAAAAAAACCGCCCTTGGCGGAAACAGCATAGCGTTTTTGTCACAGGAACGCCAGATTATCGTGTTCATGGGCTGCATCTGCGGGAAAAAGACCGCCCTGCCCTGCCCCTGCGCCGCTTGTGCCAGCGCTTTTTAATCACCGTGTCCTGCCACAGCCTCAGCAGTCTGATTCGGCAAAACAAACGCCCCGTGCATGGCGTTTTGGTCAGCCCCGTCTTTGCCACGGCCAGCCACCCGGGGGCCCGACCCTTGGGGGTTTATACGCTGCGTAAACTGATGCGGGTTGCCCAAAAACCCCTGATTATCATGGGGGGCATGAATCCATCAACACGGCGCCTGTTGGGCCATCCCCCCCGATGGGCTGGGGTTTCGGGGCATGGGGTGTGACAAAAGAGGGAAAATCGCTTTATGCATCTTCCTCTTCGTCTTGCATCGGCAAAATCCCACCCGCAATCCAATCGGCCATGGCGGCTTCGTCAACCTCGCCTGTGGCAATGCGGGGCATGATGTCAAACCATGCCATGGGTTCGCCGACATAGCGATAGCCGTTCAAATACAAAAATGTCAGGGCTGCAATCATCGCGGTTCTTTTGTTGGCATCTAAAAACGGATGATTGCGCGAAATGCCCACCGCATATGCGGCCGCCAAACGGGCTATGCTGGGGTCTTCGTATCCGGCCAAATTCTGGGGACGGGCCATGGCGGATTCCAACAGGTTTTCATCCCGTATGCCGTACAGGCCCCCATGCTCTAAAATCTGTGCATCATGGGCGGCACACACCACATCTTTGTCTAACCCAATCCACATGACGTTACGCTTTCGCTAAAGCCCGAAGAACAGGGCGAAATTGCTTCATAACCAAATTCGCCACATCCATTTGCACATCATAGCCAACCTCAAAGGGGGCCACGCGCCACCCGTCCCCCCGACGGTCCACCGTTAAACGGTCCCCTTTGGCCACCTTCATGTCCTCCAGCAGTTTCTTGGGCAAAATCACCCCCAAAGAATTGCCGATTTGAACGACTTTCAGTTCCATAAAAACCTCCCTGATTCATGTTATAATTTATGTTATAACAAATCACACGCCGCGTCAAGAAAAAGCATCTTGATCTTAAGGTTCAGGTTTTGTATAAGGTTCTCACTTTGCCCCTAGTCC
>JBJTVN010000272.1:0-4614 GCA_046081225.1 Alphaproteobacteria bacterium | reverse complement strand
CATTTTGGGTGCCCTTATTCTTGATGCCTTTAACGATACTCAAGACATAAAATAAAAAGTCTAAAAGATTTGATAAAGAATGGTAACCCGTATGTTGCGGGGGGTCTCCTATTGTCGTTATTTTTGAACGCTCCGAGAATTCTAAAGCAATCTTCCTATCGGACACCCCCTTTCTGGTTATAGCTGAATCCTAAACCAAAAACGCACTGGCCAATCCCAAAAAAGCAAAAAAGCCCACCACATCCGTCACGGTGGTAAGGAAAACCGTGGACGATAAAGCCGGATCCAGACCCAATTTCTTAAGACTTAAGGGAATCAGAGCCCCCGCCGCGCTGGCTGCCACCAGATTCGCCAACATCGCCGCCGCCATCACCACACCCAACTTGGCATTATCAAACCATAGATAGGTCACAACACCACTCAGGACCGCAAACAAACCCCCCAGCAAAAGGCCCGTCATGATTTCTTTGCTGACCACCTTTAACCGATTTTCGTGACCAATGTGACGCATGGCCAAGGCCCGCACGATGATGGTCAGGGTTTGGGTTCCCGAATTTCCCCCCATGGAGGCCACAATGGGCATCAAAACCGCCAAGGCCACCAGACTGCTGATGGAATCCTGAAATTGAGAGATCACCAAGGATGCCAAAATGGCCGTGAGTAAATTCACAAACAACCACTGAAAACGACCCAAAGCCGAACGCCACGCCGCTTTGTACACCTGCCCGCTGGAGGACACCCCTGCCAGACGCAAAAAATCTTCCTCGATTTCCCGATCAATGATGTGAACCACATCATCCACGGTGATCATCCCCAGAATATGACCACTTTTGTTGACCACGGGGGCGGAGACCAACCCATACTTCCGAAACACAAAGGCCACATTTTCCTGATCATCCTCCGCGGGTATGGTGTGCAGCTGGGTTTCCATCAATTCCGATAAACTCTGACTGCGGCGCGAGCGAATCAAACGGGATAGCGGCAACACCCCCAAAGGGCGATTTTTAGCATCCACAATAAAAATATCATAAAAATCATCCGGCAAATTCCGCTGGCTGCGAACATAATCAATTATTTGGCCAACATCCCAATGCTCGGGGGCCGTGACGCAGTCCCGCTGCATCAATCGCCCTGCGGATTCTTCGGGATACACCAACGATTCCTCTAAAATCACACGCTCTTTGGATGGCAGGGCCGAAAGCAGCTGTTCTTTGTCTTCGGGACGAAAGGCCTCGATGATCTGCACCGCATCGTCGGTGTCCATTTGACGAAAGGCCTCGGTCAGGGTTTTTTCGTCCAGATCGGGGATGATGATTTCGCGGGAACGCTCATTCAAATAGGTTAAAATGTCGGACAGGGTTTCCGCATCCAGACGACAGGCCACATCGCGCTGATCGTCATCACTCAGGCTATGAATCCATTCCGCAGCATCGGCGGGGTGCAGAGTTCTGAGAGCGGCTGGCAGGGCCATGCGGCCCTCCACCGTCTCTAGTGCCAAAAGAGCCGATAAATGTTCAGGGGTCCACTCCTTATCATCGGCCATGCCCCCTACCCTTCCGCATCAACAACGGCGATGGCAGCCATGTTCACCAAACCCCGCGCCGTAATGGACGGGGTGGCCACATAGGCCGGACGATCCACACCCAGCAGCAGGGGCCCGATGGGCAGTCCCTCTCCCAAAGCTTTAGTCATGGTATAGGCAATGTTGGCCGCATCCAGTGACGGCATCACCAAAAAGTTTGCCTCCCCCGCAAAGGCCGAATCCGGGAAAATACGATCCCGCACTGTTGTATCCAACGCAGCATCGGCGTGCATCTCCCCCTCCACAGGAAAAGCGGGATCCCGCGCCAGCAGCAATTCCCGAACGCGGGCCATTTTTTTGGCCGATGGCAATTTGCTGCTGCCAAAATTGGAATGGGACAACAGGGCCACTTTGGGCTCTAAGCCAAAGCGACGAATTTGATCTGCCCCCAAAAAAATCATATCCACCAAATCCTCGGCCGTGGGATCGGGATTGACGTAAGTATCCGAAAAAAAGTACACCCCTCGCGGCAAAATCAAAATAGACAAGGCCGAGCAGCGTTTCACCCCTGGCTTTAATCCAATCACCCGATTGATATGTTTTAAACTTTCCTGATAAGACCCCCGAATGCCACACAACATGGCATCGGCCTGCCCGCCCTTCACCAGCAAGGCTGCCAGCACCGTGGTATCCGTGCCCACGATAAATTGGGCCTTGTCCGGTGACACCCCATGACGGGCGGTGATGTGATGATACATACGCCAGTGATGGGCATAATCGGGATTATGGGCAGGATCAATCACATCACAATGGGCACCGATGTTGATTTTTAATCCCAACTGTTCCAAACGGGCCCCGATCATGGCGGGATCGCCAATAAAGACAGGCCGCGCCAACCCCTCGTCCACCAAAATCTGACCCGCACGTAACACGCGATCATCGTCACCTTCGGCAAAGACAATTTTTTTGCCGCTGCCTCGGGCCCTCTCGAACACGGGCCGCATCAACAGGCCAGAGCGGATGACGAATTGATTTAATCCCTGAATGTAGGCCTTAACATCGGATAAAGGCCGCTTAGCGACCCCCGAATCCATGGCCGCCTGCGCCACCGCCGCGGTGATATGCACATACAAACGAGGATCAAAGGGCTTAGGGATCAAATACTCACGCCCAAAAATCATGGATTCTGCGCTGTTATAGGCCCGCGCCACAACCTCTGATGGCTCTGCCTTGGCCAAATCCGCAATGGCCTTCACACAGGCAATTTTCATGGCATCATTGATGCAGGTGGCCCCCACATCCAGCGCCCCCCGAAAAATATAGGGGAAACACAAAACATTGTTGACCTGATTGGGATAATCCGACCGCCCCGTGGCAATAATGGCATCAGGACGGGCCGCTTTTGTCAATTCGGGCAGAATCTCAGGATCTGGATTGGCCAGCGCAAACACAATGGGGTTTGGGTTCATGCCCTTTAACCATTCCGGCTTCAGAACGTTGGGGGCACTCAGGCCCAGAAAAATATCCACGCCCACCAAGGCCTCTTGCAGCGTTCGCGCTGACGTGCCCGAGGCAAACTGGCTGAGGAAGGGGTTCATCCCCTCTTCCCGTCCCCGATAAACCACACCATACAGATCCGTGACAATAATATTGTCCCGTGGCAGTCCCAATTTAATCAACATATCCAAACACGCCAAGGCCGCGGCCCCGCCACCGGATGTTGTTAGTTTGACGGTCTCCAGGCTTTTTCCCGCCACCTGAATGGCATTCACCAACGCCGCCGCCACGATGATGGCCGTGCCATGCTGATCATCATGAAAAACAGGAATGTCCAAACGGGCCGCCAAAGCTTTTTCCACCAAAAAGCAATCGGGGGCCTTGATATCCTCTAAATTGATGCCCCCAAATGTGGGGGCCAGAGAGGCCACAATATCAATCAGCTTGCCGGGGTCCTGTTCGTCAACTTCAATGTCAAAACAATCAATGTTGGCAAATTTTTTAAACAAAACCGCTTTGCCCTCCATCACCGGCTTGGCCGCTTTGGGGCCGATGTTGCCTAAACCCAAAACCGCTGTTCCATTGCTGATGACGGCCACCAGATTGCGGCGATTGGTGTAGCGGAAAATGGCCTCTTCATCCTCCACAATGGCGCGGCAAGGGGCGGCCACCCCAGGGGAATAGGCCAAAGCAAGATCCCGTTGGTTGCTCAGGTTTTTGGTTGGCTTAATTTCCAGTTTTCCGGGCCTAGGAAATTCATGGTAATTCAGGTCCGCATCGTCCAACGTTGTCATTGTGCATTCCTTTGATGAATCATATCCAAACAGGCCTGCGCTGCATACCCGCCTTTGTTTTTTTTCGCAGGATGGGCCCGCTCAATGGCCTGATCCCAAGTTTCTGTTGTCAAAATCCCATTGATGATCACAAGGGTTTTTGACAAAGCCAACGTCATTAACCCAAACGCGCTGGTTTGACAAACCACGTCATAATGACTGGTTTCCCCCCGAATCACGCACCCCAAAGCCAAATACCCATCAAAAGCCGATGACGCCCCCGCCATAGCCAAGGGAATTTCCATGGCCCCAGGAACATCCCAAAGCGTGTAATCGACACCTTTGGCCCTGAAAACCGCAGAAGCGCTCTCAAGCAAAAGATCCGCGATTTCCGGATAAAATGTAGCACGTACAATCAAAATGCGGGACATCATGGAAAAAGCCACAGACAATAAACACAGATCAGATTCAGATTTAAACGGCAGAGTGATGCGGGAAAAAAGCTAGGGACAGCTTCATTGCATCGCCCTGCACCAACTCTACATCAAGTTTTATATGTTGGCTATACTGTCGTGCCAAACTGTTGATGCCAGGTAAGGCCATTAGATTCCGTGGCAACAGATGAAACGATTCCTTGCTGAGGGTAAAAACAACCTCCAAAAGAACGTATTCCCTTAACACCTTAAGGGTCATGACAACTTCACTTTTGGGCTTAACACACAAAACAATCAAGGATAACAGCATCCCCATGGCATCTTCAAACAACGTTTGGGGCAATTGCAAATCTGCCCCATCACTATGATTCAGGGCGATAGACACCCC
>JBJTVN010000271.1:0-1161 GCA_046081225.1 Alphaproteobacteria bacterium | reverse complement strand
CACAGGAAACGATTGCACCGCTCCATCCGACAAAGAAAGACGATACAAACGCCCCGTATCTGTGCCAGAAATCAACAAACGATTATCAGGCAGGGCCACAATATCGTTCAAAAAGGCCACGGGCTTCTGATCAAACTGAATACGGCGGGGGGCCAGGGAAAACACCTCATCCAGTTTTCCCGTCGTTACGTCATAGCCATACACTTGATCAACATCCGTCACCCATAAACGGTTATAGGCAAACACCAATCCCTTGGGTGCATTCAATCCATCGGCCCACTTGGCATCCAAAATCGTGCCATCGGCAGAGACCCGTGTGATGTAACCATCCCCATCCTTAGCGGTGGGAGCCATTTCCTTACCCACATTGGAAATGTAATAAGACGTACCATCAAAGGCCACACTTTCGGGATGATCCAATCCCGTGATCATAAAACCATCCCCAGTGGATTGTGCCACAGCACAAGAAGAGCCCATCATCACCCCCAAAACAAAACCCAAAAAAACCATGCGTATCATAATGGTGTTCCTTAATTGTTACGGAAAAATTTTCTTTTTGTATTTATAGCGCACATTTGGGGATGGGAAAACCCCCAAGAACCCCCTTAAAAAAAGGTTACTGCCCAAAAAAAACAGTTTGTATTTGAAATATGGGGGAAACTTTGGTGCGCCCGACAGGATTCGAACCTGTGACAACCGGATTAAAAGTCAGGTGCTCTACCAGCTGAGCTACGGGCGCAGGATCAGTTAAAAAGTCATAAAGACAAAACGGTTTTTTCACCAGAGGATGGATTTCTAGTGGATTTTTCCCCACGATTCAAGCGATTTTTTATATTTCACGGATTTTTGTTGATTCTTAAACCGCCATGTATCAATCATAGGACAAGTGAAAGTCCAATGCCATGCGGGATGTTCTTCAAGATATATAGCCATCACAAATTAGAATGATTCATTTTAAGGATTTGCGCAGTGAGGTTAGCTGCGAAGGTGTCAAAGGCATTTTTGGCGGACTTAACATATTGTTTTAGATTAGCCCAAGCATGTTCAATAGGGTTTAAATCAGGCGAATAGGGCGGTAATTTAATGAGTTTGGCCCCTGTGCTTTCGATTAATTCTTTGATATCATTTCCTTTATGCCAAGGCGCATTATCCATAATCACC
>JBJTVN010000270.1:0-1398 GCA_046081225.1 Alphaproteobacteria bacterium | reverse complement strand
CACAGGAAACGATTGCACCGCTCCATCCGACAAAGAAAGACGATACAAACGCCCCGTATCTGTGCCAGAAATCAACAAACGATTATCAGGCAGGGCCACAATATCGTTCAAAAAGGCCACGGGCTTCTGATCAAACTGAATGCGGCGGGGGAGAGATCACCGCGTTCAGAGAGGGCCTGCAGGGTTGTTTCTGTGACGGTTGACTCCATCATGATTTCTTCGCAGTCCACCTCGGTGATGGCGGGACAAGAGCGCAAAATGGGCCCCGAAACTTCAGGGTTGGGGTCTTTGGCCAGCACCATACGCAGTCCCCGTGGCAAAGCCCCGCACAGGCGCAGCGTCACCGCCATGCCCACCCGAACACTATCCACAACATCCCGCGCACACGTCATTAAAACCGACATCAACCACTCCGGCACTTGCTCTTGCGTATCTGAATAACTTATCATTTTTTTTGCTAAAATAATAGCATTTTCTTCACGCAGGCTCACCTCAGGGTCTTTGGCAAACAAAGCATAAGCCGCAATGGGCACCGCCGGATTCATCAGAACCGTTTTTCGGATAAACGCATCAGGGTCTTGGGCCAAACGCAGCAGGATGGCCTGTTGGTCTTTGTCCTGCGGATTGTCGGGGGTATTATCCAACGGCATCATAGGCGGCAAAATTGTTTCAAACAAACACAGAGACCCCTAGGGGATACCAAGGGCCCCTGCAGCATGACAGATAAACCCTTAATCCATCTTTAACAGCATCGCATCTTCATAGGCTGAGCGTGATAAACAAAGATTGGTGCGTCCCTGAAGGGTAACCAGCTCGTGGGGAATGGATAGCACCTGTAAACTTTCAATAGCATCGCGAATCATGGCCCCAGGCAAATCCGTGGACACCACCAAATAATCCTTTTTTTCAGGATGGGGCTGGGGTTTCAGACATTTTAGATACAAGGCATGACTTTGGCTGTTGGGCATAGCGGACTCCTGATAAACATAACCGTGACGTTTTTTGTTATTTCATCAATCATACCATAGCCGTGTATTAAAATTCAACAAAAACATTGATTTTCTTGGAAAAATTGTTGCTCTGCACAAAAAGCACAAAACATATCCGGTATTTCTGGGCCAAATCCAAGGGCAAATTTTTTTGCGCTGCACGATAAACGGGTTTTACAGAAAAAATATATAGCCATCACAAATTAGAATGATTCATTTTAAGGATTTGCGCAGTGAGGTTAGCTGCGAAGGTGTCAAAGGCATTTTTGGCGGACTTAACATATACCCCTCGCAAATGAAGAGTACTGTTTTAGGTTGAGGCAAGGGGGGCGTTAAGGACACGGAAGTTGTCCGAGAGTCGGTCGATCCAGTGTTTAGCGTTTTCGGGGAAGGTTTTGTCGAAGAATTC
>JBJTVN010000269.1:0-10023 GCA_046081225.1 Alphaproteobacteria bacterium | reverse complement strand
CAAAAATCACAATGCGGCCCTTTTCCATATGGCGTATGGCGCGGCGGCGGATATAGGGTTCACAGACCGAGGCCATGGGAATGGCGGATTGAACCCGGGTTTGCATTCCGTGGGCCTCTAAAACACTTTGCAATCCCAGTGCATTCATGACGGTGCCCAACATACCCATGTAATCCGCAGTGGCGCGGTCCATCCCCGCAGCAGCGCCGGACATGCCGCGAAAAATGTTGCCAGCCCCCACGACCATACACACCTCGGTGCCGGCCTGACGGACCTCGGCCACGTCGCGGGCAATGCGCGCCAGCGTGTCGGTGTCAATGCCGTATTGCCCGGGGCCCATTAAAGCCTCGCCGGAGAGTTTCAAAAGAATGCGTTTGTAGGGTGTGGTCATGAAAAATCCTTTTTTCTACTCTATACCCCAAAAAAGGTTAAGATCAAGCAAGCGGAACTGTAGGGCGCAGGGTTTTTTATGGGGAAGCGGTATCTTTTTTCATGCGGTAAAACGACCGAACATGGCGATTGTGATCGTTTAGGGATGTTGAGAAGATATGCCCCCCCTTGCCATCCGCCACAAAGTAATAATAGGAGGTGGTGATGGGGTTCAGGACAGCCTGCAAAGCCCCCAAACTGGGAATGGCAATGGGGGAGGGGGGCAGGCCCGTTTGCAGATAGGTGTTATAGGGGCTGTTGAATGTCCAATCTTGCCGGTTTAGCGGGCGGTTCAGGCGACCGCTGCCCCCGCTGAGGGCGTAAATGATGGTGGGATCGGCCTGCAGGGGCATGCCCGCTTTTAAACGGTTCAAAAACACACTGGCCACGTACTGTTGATCGTCGTTTCCGCCGGATTCTTTTTCCACGATAGAGGCCAGAATCAGGGCCTCCTCAGGGGTTTTCAGGGGCACATCGGGGTTGCGGGTCTGCCACAGGGCAGAGAGATGTTTGTTCATCATAGCCTGCATACGGTTTAACAGCTGCCGCCGATCCGCCCCGTGGGTCACGGCATAGGTTTCGGCAAACAGCGTCCCCTCTGCAGGGGTATCCCCCATGGGTCCCGTCAGCAGGGGATGATGTTGGATATGATGCAAAACGGTGGCCACCGTGCTTCCCTCCAGCACCTGGATGGGGTGTTGCAGGGGTTTGGTGCGGCGCAAAAAAAGGCTGAGCTGTCGATACGTCAACCCCGCAGGCACACGAAATTCCCCTGAGGGATAAAACCGATGGTGTCCCAACAGCCCCTCGGCCCCATAAAAAAAGGATGGATAGGCCAGCGCATTGTGTTGGGACAACAGGTCCACAATGTTTTGAAAAGATGACCCTTTGGGAATTAGGATAACGGATTCTTGCAGGGTGCCAATACGGTGGTCATACACCCATCGGGCCATCAAGGCCACCGTGCACAGGGCGAGAAGAATCGTAAAAAGGACAGTGGCCCAAGCGGTGCGTGACATATTTTTCTATTTTTGGCCCCATGTCTTTCGTGTATAAAGGAGTCTCCGCTACAGATCAATCCTGAAAGAAAGTTCACGTCATGCGCGTTGTGTTTATGGGAACCCCGTCCTTTGCGTTGCCTGCGCTGGAAGCGTTGCATAAACACCACACCGTTGTGGCCGTGTATACCCAGCCCCCCCGTCCCGCTGGTCGTGGCAAGGCCGTGCAGCCTTCGCCGGTATCATTGTGGGGTCAGTATCATCAGATTCCTGTGGAAACCCCGGTATCCTTTCGGGATCCCGCAACGGTAAAAGCCCTGAAAGCCTATAAACCACAGGCCATCGTGGTGGCAGCGTACGGCTTGATTTTGCCCCAAAAGGTTTTGGATGTGGCCCCGTGTTTGAATATCCACGCATCCCTGTTGCCCCGCTGGCGGGGGGCCGCCCCCGTTGAGCGGGCCATCATGGCAGGGGATAAAGACACCGGTGTATCCATTATGATGATGGAGGCTGGTTTGGACACAGGCCCTGTTATTCACACCGTCACCGTGCCCATCACCGATAAAACCACGGGGGGACAGTTGCTGGATCAGTTGTCAAAAACGGGGGGCAAGGCCATTGTGTATGCCCTGGATCATCTGACAACGCTGACTCCTGTGCCCCAAGAGGCCGCGGGTGTGACCTATGCCGCCAAGGTGGATAAGGACACCATGCGTTTGGATTGGGCGCGTCCAGCCAGCGAGCTGCTGCGGGTGATTCGGGCCTTTGCCCCCGCCCCTGGGGCATGGACGGAGTATAAGGGTGAGCGGATCAAAGTTTTGGATGCGGAGGTGGTGAATACTTTTGGCCGCTGCGGGATGATTTTGGATAATCAGTTTTTGGTGGCCTGCGGTGAGCAAGCCCTGCGTCCCACCATGGTGCAACGCAGCGGAAAAACCGTGATGAAGGCGGCGGATTTGCTGAAGGGGTTTCCGGTGACCAAGGGGCAAGTCCTTGCGCATTAAGCTGGTTTTGGAATACGACGGCACCCCCTTTGCCGGTTGGCAGTCCCAGAATCATGCCGTCACCGTTCAGGGGGTGGTTCAGGATGCCCTGAAAACGTTGACGGGACAGGACAAAACGGTCCATGCGGCGGGGCGCACCGATGCGGGCGTTCATGCCAGTGGACAGGTTATTCATCTGGATCATGACGGATTGCCCCTGCGGGCCTTTGTGCATGGGGTCAATGCCCATCTGCGGCCATGGCCCGTGGTGGTGTTGTCTGCAAATACGGTGCCAGAAACCTTTCATGCCCGTTTTTCCGCCGTCCAGCGGCGGTATTGTTACCGAATTTTACACCGTAAGGCCCCCAGCCCGCTGCGGGCGCCATTTGTGGATCATTACGCGGGTCCGCTGGATGTGGGGATGATGAACAACGCTGCCCAGAGGTTGGTGGGGACGCATGATTTTTCCGCCTTTCGCTGCGCCGCCTGTCAAGCCCCCAGCGCCATCAAAACGCTTGATGAGGCCCGTATCGAGGTGATGGAGGACGAGTTGCATCTGCATTTTGCCGCCAAATCTTTCTTGCATAATCAGGTGCGGATTATGGTGGGCACCTTGCTGGACATCGGGCGGGGGCAGAAAACGCTGGATGATTTGCATCGCGCCCTGATCACAGGGGATCGTCGCTTGGCAGGGGCCACACGCCCCCCCCAAGGGTTGACGTTGGTGGAAGTGCGGTATGGGGATGAGGGGACCAGCGCGTGAATTGTTCTTGCCAACGCAGGGGTTTTTTCGTTAAGACCTTAGGTAGGGATGGCGGGGCCTAGGTGGCCCTCTGTCTTTGTCAATAAGACTTTATCTAAAGGATATGGGATGCGCGTATTGTTTTTTTCGGTGTTGCTCTTGATTTCGCTGACCTCGCTGGCATCGGCGCAAGAGTTGAAATCCATCGCTGTTGTGGATTTAAAGGTGATTTTGCAGTCCTCGAAAGCGGGCGCCTCCATTAAGCAGCAAATGAACAAAAAGCAGGATGAGTACAAAAAGGATTTGGAAAGTCAGCAAAAGAAACTCTCGGATGCCAAAGATGCTTTGACACGGGATCGCTCCGTACTTTCGCCTGATGCCTACGCGGAAAAGCGCAAGGCGTTTGAGGCTGATTTGGGCAAGCTGCAAACCAGCATGCGTGGCAAAAAGAACAGTTTGGACAAAGCTTTCTCAACGGCCATGGAAACTCTGCAAACCCAGACCATCGCGGTGGTGTCCAGCATTGCCAAGGAAAAAAACTATACGTTGGTTTTGCCCAGAAGCAGTGTTTTGGTCCTCTCGGACAGCAGTCTAGACATCACCCAAGACGTGCTGAAGACCTTGGATGACAAACTCAGCAGCATTGATCTGAAGTTTTAGTCGGGGAGGGGGGGCTGGCTTGTGCCAGTGCCCCCCAGACCGTGAAAGCATCGGCCAGTGCCCCCACATCATGGGTGCGCATCATGGCCACGTGGGGCGCGGCGAACAGCATGGCGGCCAGACCTGCGGGGATACGCTCTGGTGTGGTTTTGTTCACCATGGCGCCCAAAAATGATTTTCGGGATACTCCCAAAACCACAGGATAGCCAAGGGTGGCCAAGTCCCCCAGCCCCTGAATCAGGACAACATTATCCTGCACCGATTTTCCAAACCCCACACCTGGGTCCAGCAAGATTTGGGAGGGGTGCAGGGGGCTGGTGTCAATCACGGCTTTCAGATCACGGCGTACATGGGTCATCACCCCTTGGGGGTAAACATGGGAGGGGTGGGACTGTGGGGGGGTGGTTTCGTCCCTGATCGTATCTGAGAAGGGCAGGGGGTTGTGCATAAGAATTAGACGGGTCTGAGGATATTCGGTCAAAACATCCCACAGAGCGGGGGGGACAGAGAGCCCCTCGATGGTGTTGATCCCCTGAACGCCCAGATCAAGGGCGGCTTTGGCCACGGCAGGGCGCGTTGTGTCCACAAACAGCGGGCAGGGCAACGCCCGACGAATCAGGGATAGCGCAGGCAGCAGGCGGGCGCATTCCGTGTCCTGATCCACAAACGGGGCCCCAGGGCGCGAGCTGCAGGCCCCAATATCCAAACAATCGGCCCCCTGAGCCACCAAGGATTCGGCATGATCCAAGGCCGCAGCGGGGTCCACCCGACCATCCCCCGAAAAGGAATCCGGCGTGACATTCACAATGCCCATAATCAGGGGGCGGCGGTTCATAAAGTCCCAGAGGTCACGCGAACGCCCACCCCCTGTGTATCGGGGGCCGCATCCAATTTCAAAATCTCCACCGTGATACAGGCCACGCGGGGGTCCCGTTCATAATGATTCACCAGGGCGGCGGCGAGATGCTCCACCAAAGGTATGTGGTTTTGGGTGAGCGCGCGGATAACGGTTTGAATGTCCATGTAACACAAAGATTCCCCCAAAGTCTGAACGGGATCGTTGGTTTTCAGCGTGATGTCCACGGAAACACGGATGCGTTGGGGGGTGGTGTGTTCGTGAGTGTGTATCCCAATCAGGCAAGAGACCTCGAATGCACGCACCAAGATGGTTGTTTTCATGGGGCGGGCATCAGGGCATTCAGGGCGGCCTGCAGGGTGTCGGTGGCCTGTGTTAAGCGATGAAGATCGGTGGTTCTTAACACCAGACTGACGCCCCGTGTTTTTCCCTGAAAGTGGGGATAGCTGCCGATTTTGACATCGGGATATTGATCCTGAACGGCGGAAAGGACGTGGGCCATGTCGCCCTCCATCAGGGTGGTGGTCAGGGTTTGGCTGTGCATGACCGCCCCAGGCGTTAAAAAATCCACCACAAAATCCAGCATAGCCACCATAATGCTGGGCACGCCGGCCATGACAAAAATGTTGTTGATGAAAAACCCAGGGGCCCCCGTGACGGGGTTGGGGATCAGGCTGGCTCCTTGGGGCATATCGGCCATGGAGAGGCGGGCTTCGTTGATATCCTCGGGTTTGTAATAGGTGCGCAGCGCGGCCTCGGCATCAGGGTGGCGGACAAAGGGACGATCCACCGCCTGCGCCACGCATGCCGCTGTGATGTCATCATGGGTGGGGCCGATGCCGCCGGTGGTTAAAACGTAATCAACGCGGGGGGACCATGCCCGCAGCGTGTCCACAATCACATCGGCGCGATCGGGCAGAACGCGGGCTTCGATGACGGCAATCCCCTTTTCGCCCAGCTTTTGGGCAATAACGGGAAGATTTTTGTCGGTTGTGCGACCAGACAGCAGTTCATCCCCAATCAGCAGAACCACGGCGGTTTTTGTGGACATCAGGCGGCCTCGGCCAAGGGGGCATCCCCATGAAAAACGGCGCGGATGCGCTGTTCACAGGTGCTGTTTTTCAACACCAAAACATGGGGGGCATGATGAATGTGGTGATTCAGATGGCAGATGGTTTGGGCCACGTGGGCGCGGTCACGATCGGGATGGGCATACACCACAAACACCCGTCCCCCGCGTCGCATGACACACAGATGATCGGGGCTCAGGGACAACAGCGGCAAAGGCATCACACAGGCATGATCCGTTTCCAGGGCAAAATCAATCCATTCCCGAAACGCCACCGCCAGCGAGGGACCTTTGCCATTTAAGGCCTGGGCGAGGGCGTCAGAAAGGCTCTGGCGTTCATCCAAACACACATGCACGGAAGAGGGGACAGAAGGGGGGCAGGGGGCAGATTGCATCATCACCTACGCCACGTCCAACCAGCCGATATGGCCGTCTTTTCGGGAAAAAACCGCGTTGATGCGGTTGTTTTTGATGTTTTTAAAGAAAAAAACCGTTTCCTCTGCCAGATCCAGCCGCATAACGGCGTCTTTCACGTCCATGGTTTCGATGGGGTGGGGGGCTTCTGCGACGATGACGGGGTGGCCTTCGTCGGCATCCACCAGTTCATCCACCTCGTCCTCGGCCCGCATGACATAGGCTTTGCCCAGCAGGGCAGGGGCGGCGTCCCCTTGGGATTTGTGATAATCCGTCAGGCGGCGTTTGTAACGACGCAGTTGTTTTTTCAGGCGTTCTGCGGCCTGATCAAAGGCGCGGTATACATCCACATCTTCGCCCGTGCCCTTAATCACAATGCCGCTGCCCGTTCCCGAAAGCAGGGTGGCATCCGACGTAAACAGGTGATTGCGGCGGGAAAACACAACATGACAGCTGATGGCCCGATCCAGATAGGTTTGGTTGATTTTGGCAATGGTGGTTTCCACGTGGGTTTTCAGGGCCTCGCCAATATCAATCTGGTGACCGGAAACTCGGATATCCATAACGTTACTCTCCGCCTAGGGTTTAAAAACACAAAGAAAGACTATGTAGCAGAGTTTTTCAGGGGCGGCAAGATGGTTGGAGAGCGGGGAACAGGGGACAGGGGACAGGGGGGATGCTGGCGATTTATTTTTTTGCGACAACAAAAAAACGTGACAAATGTTACGGCACGGCACGGCACGGCACGGCACGGCATAATGGGGGCTGTTTTAACCCAGTCCGTCAAGGAGGACGTCATGAGCAATAGTCCTAAAGAGAGACGTGAAAATTTTATTAAAGCTGCTCGCACTGAAAATCTTGCCTCACTGCGAGAAACAATCCCACCAGCCTTAGAAAACACTCTGAGAGGTGGAAGAGTGGTTGTTTTTTACAGGACCCCAAAGATGCATTGGGCAGCGAATACTGACTTTACGGCAGGGTTCCTGAGCAACCAAGCTGAGCTTATGGCCTCCCATGCAACGGAAGGTCAGACGCTAACCGTGACGTTCTCTAACGGCCTGACTTTTCCTGAGATCACACTTACGCTTTCCTGACCAAGCAAGGAGAGGCCCCCCACACGGGGCGGGCCTCTCCCCCGCTGACCCCCCCCACCGACTCGGATTCCATCCGGAATCTGAGTCGGCAGGGATCGGGAAATCAGGGGGTTTTCGGCGTCTGGCCATAGACCTCTTTTAGGGCCTTGGCCACATCGGGGGGGACGAAGGTGTCAATGGTGCCGCCCAGACGGGCGACTTCTTTCACCAAGCGAGAGGCGATGAATTGATGTTTTTCCGAGGCCATCAGAAAAACCGTCTCAATCTCCGGCGCCAGACGCGCATTCATCATGGCCATTTGCAGTTCATAATCAAAATCCGCCACCACACGCAGGCCGCGAAACAAAACGTTGGCGTTGTTGTCTTTGGCAAAATCCACCAACAGGCCAGAAATCACCTGAACATCCGCGGGAAAATGAATGTGATGTTTGATAAAATCACAGCGCTGCTGAGAGGTAAACAGAAAGCGTTCCTTGCTGTTATGCTCCGCCACCCCGATGATCAGGCGATCCACCAAGGTGCTGGCGCGGCGCATGATATCAACATGTCCCATGGTGACCGGATCAAACGATCCCGCATAAATCCCTGTGCGCATAGGTGTTATTTCTTTTTGATGGTTTTTGTGATATGCATAGGGCTTCTGCTTTGGAGGGATACGAGGAAGGCGAGGCGATGTGTATTCACCATACATGAGCCGAAGCCTGACAATGTATCCGTCCTAATGAGAAGTCCTCTATGGTGTTATCACGCCTAAGATATAAAGGTGAAGGTTTTATGAAACGGACGATTATTTTTTTTGGATTATCCATCTGGGCATCGGCGGCAGCGCTGGCGGATGAGCGATTGAATCGGGATCAGATCATTCAGGACTTATCAGGATATTCCATGATATGGCGCACCGATCAAGAGGTCAGCACCCAATACTTCGATCCCAGAGGCCTGACATTTTACGAACGTGTTGGCAAAAAACCAGAATCCGGCGTATGGACCGTCAGCGAAGATCATTTGTTTTGTTCCCGCTGGGGACGGGGGGGCTGGTCCTGTTACCAGGTGATTCGCGGTCCCGATACCATGATTTTCACGGGACCCATGAATGAACCCATAGGATTAAACAATGTGATGGTGGGCCGTTTGGTGTCGGGCAACCGCACATCGGCAAAACCACCAGAATCAGCGCGACAGCAAATCCCCGTCATGCAGGTGTTGGGCCGCATCATGAGCGGGGATTATCTGGGCGGCATTTCCTATCAATAATCGGAGGGCACCATTAAAAACCAGAGGCCACCCGTATGTGGGCCTGAGTTTTGGCCAGTGTTAACATCTGTTCGACGGATTCACGGCCCTCTGTGATGCCGGAATGATACAAATCGCAAAGGGCGCGATCCACCAATGCATCATCATTGGGGTAAAAAACCATGGTTTCCAAAATGGATAACACATAATCCGCACGTTTTTGATCCATCAGGTTCATGGATTCGGCAATGTGCTCGGCAAACGCTTTGGTTTTATAGCAAAGCTCTTGGTATAAAAATGCGTCACGATAGGAAAATGTGTCGGGGACAAGTTCCGGTGTTTCATAGGCGTGTTGTCCTATAACCATAGAGCCTCCTAAAAATGGGTTTAAAAAATAAAATCAATATAATCCCCATGGTATAGGGGAAAGTTAAAGAAACGGTTAAGGGGCTATAAAAAACTGGGCCAGCGCTTCCCGTGCAATCCCATCGATGATGGGGCCTTTTTTTATCGCTTTTGTGTCCCTTAGGGATACACGGGAGGGGGATGGGCTGGCCCAGAAACGGTTAAAAAAAACACTTAAACGGTTTCCAGTTGTTCCTTGAAAACGTTTTTGGTTCCTTTTGTTTCTTTTTGTGATGCCTCAGGATTGCGCAGAACATAGCCGCGCCCCCAGACGGTTTCGATGTACTTTTCCCCGTTGGTGGCCTGGGCAAGCTTTTTGCGCAGTTTGCACACGAACACATCCACAATTTTCAGCTCGGGCTCATCCAGTCCGCCGTAAAGGTGGTTTAAAAACATTTCCTTGGTTAAGGTTGTACCCTGACGTACCGCCAAAAGTTCCAAAATGGCGTATTCTTTGTTGGACAGGGGCAAAGGCTCCTCATCCACCATGGCCACCTTGTTTTTCAAATCCAACATCAGACGTTTGCCAACACGGATCACCTCTTGGGCGTGGCCGTGGGCGCGACGAATGATGGCGCTGACACGGGCCAACAGTTCATTTTTTTCATAAGGCTTGGTTAGGTAATCATCGGCACCAAAACCCAAAAGATTGACCTTTTCACTTGTTTCATTAAGTCCCGAAAGCACCAATACGGGAACGTTGATTTTGGATGCCCGCAGGCGACGAATCACCTCTGAGCCCCGAATGTCGGGCAGCATCAAATCCAGAATCACCAGATCATACATGTCCAAATAAATTTTAATGATTTCCAGCGCCTCTTCACCAGAGCTTGTGGTGTCAACCACATAGTTGCTTTGACGCAAAATTTCTTTGATGGCGCGGGCGGTGTCGGCATCGTCTTCGATTAGCAGAATACGCATAATGTCCTCGTGGGTTATCGTTCTTGTTGACCTGATGTTAACTATATCAAGATTGATAAAACGTTAACGCCAATCTTTTGAGCCCCTTGCAAAATTAGATAGATTGGGGTGATTTGGTAGAAAGTGAGAGGAAAAAGGGGGAAAGCGTGCCATACAGGGTTTGAAAAAAGCCTGTAGAAAGGACACCGAGCATGGCACTGGGTCAGAGATTAAGCGTAT
>JBJTVN010000268.1:0-1703 GCA_046081225.1 Alphaproteobacteria bacterium | reverse complement strand
GTGGTGGGGTGGGGGGGACGGGGCCAAGGCCAGCGCGGTGGGTTTGGGTGCCCCTGTCCAAACAGCAATATTTGGGGGTCTGGCGCTAGCAACCAACGCCACGTCATAGCTTTCGCGGGGCAACAATTCCACCACCACGGGGGCGAGGCCCTGACCATAAAAGCCCAGGGCTTTGGCGGAGGCCTCAGAGAGATCAATCAGGCGGGTATCCACAAAAGGGCCCCGATCATTAACCCGCAAAACGGCGGATTTTCCGTTGCGTTGATTCGTCACCCGCACAACCGAGGGCAGGGGCAGTGTTTTGTGGGCCGCGGTTAATTGATGTTTATCAAAAATTTCCCCGTTGGCCGTGGATTTGTCGTGAAATTCGGACCCATACCATGATGAAATGCCCGATTCCTTATAGGATGTGGGTAAAAAGGGGGTATAGGTCCGCCCATCAATGGTATAGGGCTTGCCCACCTTGAACATGCCCCGACTTTGGGGGACGGCCACAGGGGATGGCTTTTCTGTGGCCGCACACGCGGACAGAAACAGCATCAGGGCAACGGACAACGGCCTAAATCGCATCGGCCAACATCCCCACGCTGAGCACAAAATACCGTGACCGGTTCCATTTCATCAGGACTTGGGCATTATCATACACCAAAAAAGCCTGAGCCGGATTATCATCCATCACCCACAGGCTGGCCATGATTTTTCCGCCCCCTGGCAGGGGGGTGCCGTTGTGGGCCTGAACGCCCAGTTTCCGCCATTCGGATAGGGGTTTTGGGTTTTTCAGGGCCTCTTCGGATACATCCATACCTTGGGGAAGGCGCACAGGGCGGCCCCAAGTTTGGCCCGTTTTCCAGCCGTGTTCTTTTAAATAATTGGCGATGGAGGGAAAAATATCTTTGGGGTTTGTCCAGATGTCCCGATGACCATCTTTGTCACCGTCTATGGCGTAGTTTTCAAAGCTGGTGGGCATAAATTGACATTGCCCCATGGCCCCTGCCCAAGACCCGATAAACGCATCCAGCCCAATATGGCCCTGATCCAGAATGTTCAGGGCGGCCAGCAATTCGGTTTCAAAAAAATCGCGGCGGCGCCCCTCGAACGCCAAGGTGGCCAAGGATTCCACCACCGGAAACCCGCCCGTAATCACCCCATAATGGGTTTCCACGCCCCACAGGGACACAATGATTTCCGCCGGCACGCCGTAGGTTTTGGATACGGTTTTCAGCAAATCCTGATAATCCCGCAGGCGGGCGGTGCCTGTGCCCATGCGCTCTTCGGACACCACGCGGTCAATGTATTCGGAAAAAGTCACTTTTTTTTCGGGCTGTTTTTGATCCAGCGCGATGATGCGATCGTTGGGGGCGTCAAGGGTGTTCAGGGCGCTGTCCAGGGTGGCCTGTGAAATGCCCGCCTGTTGGGCGCGGGCGGCAAAATCAGCGCGCCATGTCAAAAAATCCTCCGCCGCCATCGCTGGCCCCCCCGCCAAGGTCAAAGACCCCCAAAACAAACAACCAAAAACCAAGGGCTTCATCATGGGACACATCGCATTTTTTGGGCTTTCCCTGTTGTGCCACGCCCATCCGGGGATGGCAAATTGTTTTTGGGCACCTCTAAAAACCCTGTCTAAGGAGCCCCTTGCAAAATTCCCGATGCGTGAGGTGGGATAGGGGTATTTTTCTTGTTGTTTAGGCCGACAGGGGATGGTT
>JBJTVN010000267.1:0-1576 GCA_046081225.1 Alphaproteobacteria bacterium | reverse complement strand
AACCGCTTTTTACCCACAACTCCACAGCCACAACAACAAAAGGTTTTATAAAAAGCCCTGAAAAAAAGGCTGTGGATTTATGGATAAAAAGCTACCCATTCCCCCACAACTCAAAAAACCTAAAGCGGACATTCTTAATTTGCTCAAAGCGGACATTTCTAATTTGCTTTGACATTTCCCGCCCCGCCCCTTGACAAAGAAAGAAAACAGCCCCACCCCGCCCCGTTCTTTCCCATCAAATTTTCAGAAATGAACAGCCCCAGCCTCTTTGTGACCCCCCTTGCCAAACGTCTTTGTCGGGACTAAAACAGGGGAGAAGGAACACAGGCAAAGGAACCCGTTATGGCCAAAAAATTCCCCTACAGTCGCGATACATTGCTGTCGTTTTACAAAGATATGGTGGCCATTCGCCGGTTCGAGGAACGGGCAGGTCAGTTGTATGGTATGGGCCTGATTGGGGGATTCTGTCACCTGTATATTGGCCAAGAGGGTGTGGTTGTGGGGATGCAGGCCGCTTTGACCCCCGAGGATGCCATTATCACCAGTTACCGCGATCATGGCCATATGTTGGCTTGCGGGATGGATCCCAAAGGGGTTATGGCAGAATTGACAGGGCGGCGCGATGGGTATTCCCGTGGCAAGGGCGGGTCCATGCATATGTTTTCGCGGGAAAAGAATTTCTTTGGCGGCCACGGCATTGTGGGGGCGCAGGTGCCGCTGGGGACTGGGATTGCCTTTAATTACCAATACCGCAAACAAAACAACATGTGCGTGACCTATCTGGGGGATGGGGCGGTGAATCAGGGGCAGGTGTATGAATCCTTTAACATGGCCAGCCTGTGGAAATTGCCCGTGATTTATGTCATTGAAAACAACCAGTACGGCATGGGTACCTCGGTGGCGCGGGCCAGCAGCACCACCGATTTGTACCGCCGCGGCGCGGGCTTTGATATCCCTGGGCGGGCGGTGGATGGCATGAATGTTTTGACCGTGTACGAAGCGGCCAAGGACGCCGTGGCCCACTGCAAAAGCGGCAAAGGCCCCATGATTCTGGAGATGAAAACCTATCGTTACCGTGGCCATTCCATGTCCGACCCCGCCAAATACCGCACCAAGGAAGAGCTGGAAAGCATGAAAGAAAAGCATGATGTCATCGAAACCCTGCGTGCCACCATGCTGGAGCAAGGCATCACCGAGGCCGATCTGGCCGTCATTGACAAAGACATCAAAGAAACTATGGCCGAAGCCGTCACCTTTGCCAAAGAAAGCCCCGAGCCCGACCCAGCCGAGCTGTGGACCGATATTCTGGTGGCCTAAATGGCCGTTTGCCTAACCGTTTCGGGGGAATCCATCACGGTGCCGCAAGGGGTGGATACGCTGGAGGCCCTTTTGACACACCTGGGCCACGACCCCGCCCAAAGTTTGGCCCTGGCCCATCAGGGCGTGGTGATTCCCCGCTGTGCGTGGTCAAAAACCCCTCTGGCCTCTGGTGACGCTGTGGAGATTGTGCGCCCTGTGTTTGGGGGCTAATGGGGCAATCCTGTTTTGGATCACCCCCACGATGCCCTGAAAAAAA
>JBJTVN010000266.1:0-1420 GCA_046081225.1 Alphaproteobacteria bacterium | reverse complement strand
CCCTTGCCTCAACCTAAAACAGTACTCTTCATTTGCGAGGGGTATATCTAATTTTGCAAGGGGCTCAGTTCACATTGGTTTTTTAGAAAAGGTGATAAGCGTGTTGAACTTGATGTACCCGACAAGCCCTTGAGATTATTTTTTCTCCCACACTCGTTGTGGGCAATTCATGTCCTTTTAAGGTACTTGAAAAACCAAGGAACCTAGAAGAAAATTCCCAGGGAACGAGACAAGGAGGGGTCCCCCCCTCCTTAGGGGCAGGAGAGAGGGAGGGGAGATTTTCTCTTCCCTCTCCCTGTCGGGGAGAGGGTTAGGGAGAGGGTCCGAAGCCGCTATTTATTTGTTATGGAACAAAGATTTTGCGACGAAACCCCCTCCCTAACCCTCCCCCACAAGCGGGAGGGGGGACATCTTGTCCCCTGTTACCTGTCCTCCGTCCTCGGTCATCCGTCCCCCCCTCACCCCCACAAATTTTCTATGCTGTGAATGTTCCCGTTGGGGGTGACAATCATGGCATCAAAGCGCATGGCGTGGTGTGCGTACTGGGGGTGATCCGCCAGAAAGCACGCTGCCGCCGTGGCGTATCGCTCGGGGGACAGGGCGCTAAGGATTTCCCGTCCATCATTCAGGGTGGGGCGGGCTTTGACCTCGATGAACACAACGGTGGTGCCATCACAGGCCACAATGTCAATTTCCTGCGCCGGATTGCGATAGCGATGGGCCAGAATCTGATAGCCCTGCTGGCGCAGGCGGGTTAAACAGGCGTTTTCCGCGCTGCGGCCTTTCGCGTCCCCTGTGCGTTTCATGATGGGGTTTCCGATGTGTCCTCGGCGGCGGCCTTCAGCGCCAAGGTGTACAGGGTTTTTCGGGGCAAATCCCACATCCCCTGGGCGATGGTGACGGCCTGTTTTACGCCGTGGACCTGCACCAGATCTTTGATATCGTCAAAGAGCGTTTGGGGGTCCAGAACCTGCCGCGCAATATGCGCCACCAAAACCCACTCCCCCCCCATGATTTTGGGATCTTGCTGGGCCCGCCCAGACAGGGATTCGGAAACGGTTTGGGGGGGGCCACGAAAAATCCCCTCGTGCAATTTTGTGATTTCGCGGCACAGGGACAAATCCATTTGATCCCCAAAACGGGCATCCAGTGCGGACAGGACCTTGGGCACATCATGACAGGCCACATACCCCACCACGGTGGTTTCACGGGGCCAGTTCAGATCTTTGGGGCTGATAAACCCCACAAACACAAAGCGGTTGGTGGGCAATCCCGCCATCATCACACCCGCCACCGCCGCGCAGGGCCCCGGAATGGGCACCACAGGCAGGCCCGCATCATAACATGCCTGAACCAATTTATACCCAGGATCGGCAATCAGGGGCGTTCCCGCATCACTGATCAAGGCCACGGCGGCCCC